>JAJTBL010000169.1 GCA_021286925.1 Spirochaetia bacterium
CCGCGGTAATCAGGGAAGGTTGTCGCTATTGCCTGCTTCTCGAGCCTGCGGTACTCGTCTTCTTTTGGACAGTCGATCAGGATTCGATCCGGCTCTGCGACGAGCCGCACTGAATCGTCCTTGGGGAAGCCGCAGACCGCTAAATTCCCTGCTTTATCCAACCTCATGGTTCGGTACAGCGATTCGTTTTCGCGGGAATCCAGAATTGACGCGAGGCTTCCAAAACCCGCATCAAAAGCAAGGTAATCACAGTAGCGAAAAATTCCGGTATCGCGCAATCCGCGAAGTTCAGTCGAAACATAGCCGCCGCCGAAAATTATGGCTGGTGCGGTTTGTGCGGTGCTGAACGCCGAGCGGGCTGAACGGGCGCAGGCAAGTGCGCCAAGCAGTGAGCCGGGAAACGGAATCGTCACCAACAGCATCGCCGGAGGATTTGCCGCAAAGCGCTTCCAGAACTCCTCGAGATACGGTTCGTAAAATGCTTTGATGAGCCATGACGAATCCAATGCCTGCTCTATAGCGCTAAAATCCGCCCTGCTGGAGGCAATTCTCTCGGCGTACCGTACAGTTCCGAATTCAGGGTCCAGCGTAAAAGCAATAAAGTCTCCGAGATCATCAAGAATGGCGGTAGCGAGCGCCAGCGATTCATCGGGGCGAATTCGCCCATCGCGCACATCAAGGAATGCCTGTGCCCGCGCGCCGCGCGGAAGTTCAGCGGCCGCGGCCAGCCGATGCGCCATTCCCGGATCGGCCCCTGAAAGAAAGTCGATAATCGAATCTATCCAATCGCAATAGAGCTTCTCGTATGATAGAAATCGAACGATTTCGCGTTGTGCGACATCATCGGCAGTCTTGACATTTTGTCTTCGTTTTTCACTTGCATCAGTCTCAGACCCTTGATTGCTATCCAGTTTTTCTCGCGCTGCTTGAAAAATCTTCTGAAGCCCGCTCCGCGAAAAAATCCTTCGGTACAGCTCGATAGAATGATCATGACACTCAGCCTCCATGCCCCGATTGCGCAAAAAGGCGGCAAGGTAATGAATGGCGGGATACGGTGCGTTGAGCTGGACAAACGGCGGCTGAACCAGAATTGCTGTCATACGGGGGAGTATAGCACAATTCAAGCAGGCATAAAAATCCTGCCGGTAAATCACCTCATAAAATTGCTCTTGCCAATTTTGCCGACTCGATTCACAATAATCATCATAATGCAGGGGGAAATCATGAAAAAAATCAGAATTGTTCTATTATTCTCCATGGCTTTGCTGGTTGCCGTGCCGGCTTCGACCTTTGCGCAATTAGCCTGGTTCAGGAATCCGGTTCGCGACGCGGAAAAGATTCTGGCGTATAAGCTGAGCAAGGAGCAAGTTGAAATTGTCGAATATGTTGTCGCGCTTTACGCGGTAAAATACGGCAAGGCGAAATCAACCGACACTTTGAAAAAAGCGGTGCAGTCGATGAGCAAGGATGAGTACGATGAGGCAGTCAGACAGGCTGCAAAGGCTGCTGATTCCAAAGTGGTTCAGTTTTTATTCAAAGCAGGCAAGCTCGGCGAAAAAGGAATAAAAACATTGCTGGTTTTACTGGGCGACGCGGCTGAGGATATCGATCGTTTCATGTCTGAAAAGGCCCAGGAATTTGACCGCACGCATTAAGAGAAACTAGTTTCGATTTTAAGAACAGCATCACCTGCGGCCGGCAAGGTCACAATTTTTATCACGCCGGAGATTCGTTCCTGGCCGATCAGGGCATCTGCTTTCTCCGCATGTTCTGCCGCTTTCAAACACCAGGAACGAACCAGGCAGGAATTCGAGGCGCTTGCGCCGGCACCGGCAAAAATCAGTGCTATTTGCGTATCAGCATCTTTGGTGATTTTTGATGGATCAGCTTCAAGCGCAAGCCAGAATCCATGCTGAGCCCCTCTGAGGATACAGCAAGCTTTAACCCAGGGCGGCAAATGCTGGATTCTGAGTTCAGATTCTGCAGATTGAAGCTCCGAAATCTGCGATACCAAACCAAGCAATTCAACCGTATCTTTCTCCAGCCGCGATTCATGGTTTTGAATTTTTTGAGCGAGCCGCAAGAGTAAATCCCGGGATTCCTGCCCTGTCAGTGAAGCAGCTTTATTCATGGACATTCCCGTGAAGCCAGGATAAAACCCCATCGATTGTTCTGGGAAAACCTGTAACCTGAATGGTTTCAGAGTCGTCTAACGTGAGATTTCGTGAAGCAATCAGATTTTCTACCGCCTTAAGGTGGACAAAAACCCGCAGTGCGAGCGGCGAAACTCGATTGTTCAGCTGGTCTATTTCAGGATCATCGTCAGGCTGCGCGGGGTTCAGTGTTTCTACAAGAAAGGCGTGAATGCCGAGTTTTCCCCACTCCCAGTGAGAATAGCCGGAAAATTCTTCCCGCGAATCTTCAAGATGGAATGACACCCCTGTTTGGTCCTCGACATCGAGAACAGCCATGGCCGCTTCATCCAGAAATTCTTTTCTGGTAATGATGGACCATGCAAGGCTGGATTTGAGACTTGCTTCATGAAGATCAATCGCGAGAACCGGTTGTATTTCCAACAGCAATTTGGTAACCGCGAACGCTACTCGGCTCGTCATGCTGGCTGACGGTGAGCCCGGGTAATTTCGATTGATATTCCGAGCTTCTTTTCCCGCAAGCGGAGCAAAATCAGCGGGAGCTTGCGGCGGAATAAAATTCAGCGGGTCCTCCGCAACCTCAAAACGCCAGTCAGTGAGTCTGCTGCCATAATGGAATTCTCTGCCGGCTAACGTTATTATACGTTGTGCGATTTCTTTATCTTCAATTCGAAGCAGTCCAGATGCGTTGACCCTCGGCAGAAGAACCAATCTGCCGTTTTCAACGGTGCAGTTTTCTGCGATCCAATACCCGGCCAGAATACCAGCAATTTCATTGCCATGAGTTCCTGCCGCAATAAAGCAGGTATTTTTTGCGTTTTCAGAGCCAAGCACAACAACTGGAGTGTCATACACAGTACCGGCAAGCGCAGGCTCGTAATCTGAAAGCGGTCTAACCGCATTGTTTCTGCCTGACAATGGCATTTCGCCAATCACTCCAGCATAGCCGGATTGAAACGGTGCTGGAGAAGAAAAGGCGGCGGAGTTAAGAAACAGCAGCGCCGCCATAACGAGCAGGAATTTCTTCACGGCGCCATCAAAACTTTCAGCACGTTGCCCGCTTCAGCAATCGATGGGACAACCTGTAACGGAATGGAATGTTTGGCGCAAAGCTCGGTAAAAAATCCATCCTTGTTGCCTTCTTCCACCACAATCACCACGCTGGAAACCGGAATGCAAAGTTCAATGATGGCATTGGAGAGTTCACCGCGCCGGCTGCTGCCGCCAGTATGCATGGAAATGATTTTAGCCCCAGCTTTTTGTGCCGCGGTAATAACTTTTTTCACTCGTTCCATTTCCTGCTCAAAACTCAAACCTGCGGAACCTAAGCCTTTATTTGAAGCGCCCAGCACCAGAACCAGCGTTTTAGCCCCTGCAACCGCCTCGGGCTTTGCCATGATATCATAGTCAAAACCAAGCTTCAGTTTTGTGTTGGCAAGTACTTTAACAATTGCTGCGTCAGAAGTCTGGCCGGCAGAAGTTATGAAACCAGGCTTTAGAAAAGTTCCCGCCAGTGCGGCAGGAACCGTATTGGCTGTCTGCGCTGTCTGCGCCGATGCTCCTGCAATGGCGAATAACGCAATAACAAGCAAAGCGCCAATTCGGCCTATTGTACTAAAATTCTTCATATGCATCAAAGCTGCTCCTTTTGAATGTTAGAAACCGAACACCGCGCCATCTCGCCGGGGATCAGCGCCGCCATACATCATACCAGACACCGGATCAACCAGAATCGCCTGTGCTCCGCCGAAGAAACGATCAAAATCCGGATAATCCTTGATGCTGTAGCCGATTGAAGTCAGCCAGTCCTTTGTTTCTTTGGGCATTCGAGCTTCCGCTGAAAGCACTTTCTCCGTATCGCGGGCATAGAAGCGCGGGGCTTCAATCGCTTCCTGCACGCCCATTTTGTAATCGATCAGATTGACGGTCAGCAAAACCATAGTGGAAATGATGCGGCCGGCACCTGGGGTTCCCATGGTCACGATCGGCTTGCCATCTTTGGCGATAATGGTCGGTGCAATGGTTGTACGCATTCTCTTTCCGGGAGCATAGGCATTGGCGCCCTTGGCTGACCAGTTCTGCATTTCGTTGTTCAGAATTATGCCTGTTCCCGGAACCGCAACCGCCGCGCCCCAGAAGCTAGAAATGGTCTGTGTAAGCGCGACCATGTTGCCGTTTCTGTCTACGACGGAGAGATGTGTTGTCGATGGGTGTTCGGGCGGAGTACCGGCTTTGACAGCGGGCGTCATTTTCGCAAGGTCTATCTCGGCGGCTCGCTGTTTCGCATAACCTTTATCCAAGAGCCCCCCCACTGGAATTTTAGTAAATGCCGGATCTCCGACACAC
>JAJTBL010000170.1 GCA_021286925.1 Spirochaetia bacterium
GCGATAATGCCATTGACAGCATCTTCCACGACAAGACATCGATCAGCTGAAACGCCGGCTTTTCGAGCCGCAAGCAGATAGATATCGGGGCTCGGCTTCTTGTGCTCAACTTCCGAGCCTGTCACAAAAGCGTCAAAGAAGCTTTCTTCCACGCCCAGCACCTTCAGGTTGATCAGCACCTTGGTTTTGTCAGCCGCTGAAGCCAGCGCAATTTTCAGTCCGAAATCCTTGCAGGCCGAAAGATATTCCCGGGCGCCTTCCAAAACCCTGATATGGGTTGAAGCCAGCTGTCCGTAATATTCATAGGTTAATGCCTTGGCCGACGGCACATCAATTTCAATACCCCGCTCGGCAGCCGGCCCGCCGAGATAACGATCTTCGCCGGCACCGACATACGGCAAAAACGCGTCTCGCGGCATTTCTACCATATATTTTGTTTTGAACATCATCTGAGCCGCCAGCGCGATCAATTCCTCGGAATCGACAAGAACCCCATCCATATCGAAAAGTACAGCCGCAAAGGCTTTGCTGTCATTGTTCAGCATAGAACCCTCCAGATTTCCGGCATTATCGACCGGCATGCAAACAGGATGCAAGCCCTCAGTCCCGCATTCTCATTGCCCTTTTTCACTGAAAAAGCTATCTTGAATCAGATGACCGATTTTTATGCCCTTATGAATGCCTCATCCCTGCCATATTTCGAATATGGGGTTTCGGCATTTGACCGATATAAGGGCCTCACCCCCCAGGAGCCAATTCGTTTCTTTGCTGTCTCTGGCAGTCTGGTGGATGTCGCCCGTCTTTTTGATTCAGTCGAATATCCAAGCCTGCCCTATGCAGACGCTTCGATTGGTACATCTAGCATCGGGTTCGAAGCGCGTATCAAATGCATCGAAGACCCGGCCCAGGCAGAAAGTCATGTTTCTCCGCTCATGGAATTCCGCTGGAATCCCAGAAACGGGTATTTTCTCGATCCCGCGTCGGTGTACCGGAATCTGCGGCAGGATCAGCTGGTTTTATCAGGCTCCGACAGCGAAAACGCTCTGTTCGAGACAGCGGTCTTGCTCTCGCGCTTTCCCTGCCCTGAGGATCAGCATGCGGGCTGTGATTCGGTACTGCGGGCGTATGCATCGATGGGCCTGCCTGATTCGGTTTCGGAAGTTTTCCAGAAAGACCTTCTGGAGATCATATTGCAGGGCAGATATGCAAGCCAGGCTCTGGATTTTCTGGAACGTGCGGGCTTTGTCAAAAAATTCTGGCCCGTGCTCGCCGCTTTGACCGATGTAGATCACGCCAAGGATTGCCATCCAGAGGGAGGCGGCTGGTCCCATACTATGGAAGCGCTGAGCCAGCGCAAAACACGGGATCGCACCATTTCTCTGGCAATTCTTCTGCATGATATCGGCAAGCCGCTTTCGACCCATAATGAAGGACGAAGATTCGACCGGCATGCTGAAATTGGAGCCGAACTGGCGTCGCGGTTTCTCAGATTTCTGCATTTCGAGGAAAAACTCATCGAGGATGTCAGATTTATGATCCGGTGGCATATGATGGTTGCAGCCTTGCCCAGACTGCCGCTTTCCTCAGTCAGCTCGGTAGTCTTTGATCAGCGCTTCCCCGATCTTCTCGAGGTTTTCCGCTGTGATGAGTTTTCCACATTCAAAGGGCCGGACGTGTATTATGCTTCCTGTGCCGCATATCGCCAAATTATGAAAAACAGAAAAAATCCATACCGGAGTGACACGGGCGAAAAACTGCGGGCAGGTGCGCCGCAGGGGATGAAACGCCATGCGTGACAGCGCCTTTGATTGGCAGCGTTCTGTTTGTAAGCGCCATGCATGGACAGCCATGGCCGCATTTCATCCTTCAAATAAAGGCTGAACGGTTTTCAGACAACACCGATGGGGTCATAGGCGACAGCCCATTTGGGACTCTGAAATGCGGAGAATTCGTGATAATGGGCGGCGAGAACTTCGACAATTTCCTGATCAAGCGGCATTGAACGAAGCATTTCAAATGCAGACAGAACATCCACTGGCTCGCGATACGGCCTGTCACCGATAAGCGCTTCAAAAACATCCACAACGGCAATGATCCTGGCCTCAAGCGGTATTTCTTTTCCATGCAAACCTTCAGGATATCCTAAGCCATCCATTCGTTCATGATGATACAAAACAGTTTTTTCCAGGTGCGCAAGCTCCTTGAAGTTCTTCAGAATTCGAGCTGAAATCAAGGGATGCATTTTCATGGATTGAATTTCTTCAGCAGTCAGCGGACCTTTTTTTGTAAGAATATCCGAAGGAATATTAATCTTGCCGATATCGTGCAGGAGCGCGGCAGTATAGAGATTGCGAAGTTTCGAACCGCGGAAACCCAAGTGTTTCCCGAGGAAAAGAGCCAGTGCTGCTACCCTGCGCGAATGGTTTGCGGATGATTTTTCAGTCTGCTCGAATAAAAAAATAATGGACTCAAGTCCCTTGGTTTCGTAAAAGTACACTGTCCGCTTTTTCAAGTACATCCAGAGCGGATACCCCAGCGCTACCGACGCAAACGCAGCGATCAGATAATCAACAAAAGAGAAAAATGGCGTGCTGAAACGAACCTTGATATTATTGACGAGCGTGATTCCATGAAGAGGATCGATGACCAAATTCCCTCCGGGATGTATAGAATTTATAATCTTCTGTGCGTCCAGAATGATGACAGCTTTCCATCCCGGCAGCGCGGAATAGCCATAATCATCCTTGATCGAAAAAATAAGATAGATGGATTGGTTCAGTCCTTCGATTTCATAAGATTCAGCAGGCGGTACTCCCGGCTGAATGCTGATATTCTGAACAAAGGGATAGGTTTCATAGATAGGTTTGAGCAATTCATCGGCGCCGATCATCTTGCGCTCGTTTATAAGATCTTGCAGTTCGCTCCATGAAAAGTAACCATCCTCGAGCGCAGTCGCCTGCATCGATATGACCGCGGACATGGCGGTTCGGAGGGAAGCCAGCTGAAATTCCTGTTCCTGATGCCGAATGGGTACGAGTACCGCAAGCGAAAGCCCGAAGAGGATGATCAGGAAGAAAGCCATTTTTGACAGTGCACGTTTCATGATATTGACCTATACTTATCACAAATCCAGCAGGCTGTCTATAAAACCAGTCTTGCTGCCTTGCTCCATCCGTCCTTGCGGCTGCTGTCAGGCTTTCAGATTCGGCACGGACTTGTTGTTCTTATAATCATCGACAATGGCCCGAGCATCCTGCTCCTGCTCATCAGGCACGACAATCGATACCCCATTGATGTCAGTCGAAAAAAGCGGATTGACGTCCAGCATCCTGTCAGCGAAGGTCTCCGCTTCAATGCCCGCTGATTTTAAAATACTGGCAAGCACCAGCGCATCATCCTGGAATGTTGATCGATAGACAGTTTTCAATCCATCACCCTCCTTTTGGCTTCGATTGCCTCGATGCTTTTGTCGAGGAGCGGTCCCAGCCTTCGGGCGCCTGCATTCATGATCAGCCAATCCTCTTCTATCCTCATGCCGCCTGTGTCCATCCAGTCTGCCAGTCTGTCATAGCGAATCATATGCTCAAATTTCTTTTCACTTCTCCATAATTCGAAAAGGCCGGGAATAAAATAGATCCCTGGCTCTATGGTGTGCGTCATGCCCGGCTTCAGGATTTTGGCAAGCCGGAGCGAACGGAGCCCGAATTGCTCGCTTCTGGGTCGATCGTCATAGCCAACCAGATCTTCCCCCAGCCCTTCCATGTCATGAACATCGAGCCCAATCATATGTCCGACACCATGAGGGAAAAGCAATGCATGCGCGCCGAGCGCCACAATTTCATCCGGCGAACCCACATAGAGGCCGAGATCCACCAAGCCTTGCGCGAGCACCCGCGCCGAGGCAAGATGCACATCCAAAAACCGCACTCCCGGACCGGTCTTTTGGATAGCCGCTTCCATCATCGCTCGCAAAATTGTATAGATTTCCTTTTGTCTGCTTGTAAAGTGCTGTCCGACCGGAAAGGTTGTCGTCAAATCGCCGGCATAGCCGCTCTCGGATTCGGCGCCAGCGTCGAGGAGGAAAAGCTGGCCTTCCTCACAGACAGCTCCGTAATCATGGTTATGCAGAATTTCTCCCCGCGGTGTTGCAATTGATGAAAAGCTGAGTGAAAATCCAGCGTCCAGCTCCGCTATTTCCTCCTCCGCCTTGATCTCCCGCACAGCGATGACAGCTTTGGTCAGCTCGAGGCTTGCCCAGGCCCCGACCTGCTCAAGCGGCATGCCCAGAAGCCTGCTGAAATTTTCCGCGGTATCAGCTCTATAAGGTTTCAGGTAATGTATCCTTCCATACTTTGCTGCCTGCCCGAGGTGCTCAGCAAGCATGCTAAAACTCGCGGTTCTGGCAATGCCGCTCAATTCAGCCAAATCCCCCAGCGAAGGACGCGGTCCGGTCCAAATCATATCATGGACAGTCAGCTCGGTGCCGAACAGCGTCGC
>JAJTBL010000171.1 GCA_021286925.1 Spirochaetia bacterium
TTTTATCCTGGTTGTTGTCGGATTTGCAGCCAGAAAATACAAGATTTTGGATGGTCCAATGGTCAAGGGACTGTCCGGGCTTATTCTGAATGTCGCCATTCCCTTTACCATCATCGCCAGTTTTGACCGGAGCATTCCATCGTCGGCTATGCCGGACCTCCTCAGAATGGCGCTCTGGGCTGCCGCGATTCATGCTTTCGGCATTCTTTTTTCTGCGGCTTTGTATCGAAGGATGCCTGCGGCGGAACGAAAGGTTCTGACGTATATAACGGTATTTTCCAATTGCGGTTTCATGGGTTTTCCCGTGACAGAAAGCGTTTTTGGCAAAATTGGCGTCATGTATGCTTCGATTTTTGTCATCATTTTTCAGATTTTCATTTGGACCTACGGAATCTACCTGTTTTCAGGGAAGTCGGGGAAAGATCAACTGCGGCACGCAATTCTCAATCCCGGCAATATCAGCGTGATAATTGGGCTCGTCATCTGGCTTATGCCTTTCAGCCTACCGGATGCCCTGACAACGGCAATCTCGAACCTTTCCAATCTGACAACGCCGCTCTCCATGATTGTTGTCGGAGCAACGCTTGCCGAGGTTCCGATCAAGGGCATACTGCATGGCTGGGCGCTCTGGTTTGGAACAGCTGTACGGCTTATAGCCATGCCCCTGGCTGTTTTCGGCATCATGAGGCTTTTAGGGTTCAGAGACCTGCCTGCCAAAGTGGCAGCTTTTCTGACAGCAATGCCGGCAGCGGCGCAAACTGTCATTTTTGCTGAACGGTACAAGGCGGATGTCCCTCTGGCTTCGAGAGTTGTCTTTCTGACAACCGTGCTTTCTGCGATAACGATTCCGATTTTCGCGCTTTTCTTGGTATGAAACAGGTTCGGGCAGTTACTTGCTCTCAGTTGCACCTGTCTGGGAAAGCGCGTCATTGATCAGCTTGGCGAGATTCAGCAGGGTGGTGTCGGAGATTTTCTCAAGATCTGCTGTTATTTGTGCCAGCTGGGCTTTGAGTGCTTCAATTTCCTGGGCTGAGAGAGATGCTTTTTCAACCTGTTTGGAAAGCTCCTCGAGCCGCGCTTTTATACTGTCGATTTCAGCGATAGCAGCGTTGGTTTTTGCAAGCGCCGCGTTGGTTGATTCGATTTTTGAAGTCAGCCGGTCTTCCTGAGCCGCCAGTTCGGCCTTGGTCACTCCGCCCATGGACTTCAGCATCGAAGCGCAGCCGGACATGCTGATTGCGAGCACCAGGACAAAAATAATGAAAAATGCTTTTTTCATGAACGCCTCCACGATGAAGTGTAGGTCAGCCGAGCCATGAATTCAATTTTAAACAGAAAAAACTTCACAAATTTCGATTTTATATTGACCAAATCAGAGCTATGTCGTATCATTGGCTATGTTTCTTTTAATAGAAACGTCATCAATCCGAAATTTGCCGGGACTCCCCGCTAAATCGGTTTTTCAAAACAATACAAATGGAGGAAAATATGAAGCGTCTCATGATTCGGCTTGGCGGAACTTTTCTGTTGCTTGCCCTTGTGGTTTCCTGCGGCAAGGCTGACAGCAAGCTTATCGGCATTGCGAAATTCGTTGCGCACCCCGCGCTCGATGCGGTTGAAAAAGGCATCATTGATGAAATTGCAAAGTCCAAGCCTGACTACAAACTCGATCTGCAAAATTCCAACGCCGACATGAGTACGGCCGCCCAGATTGCCCAGCGTTTCAAGCAGGAGAAAGTTACCGTTGCCGTCGGTATCGCGACGCCGACCGCCCAGGCTCTGGCAAACCAGATCAAGAATACTCCGGTGGTGTTTTCGGCAGTGACCGATCCTGTTTCAGCCGGTCTTGTGCCCAGCATGGACAAAGGCGGCGCAAATGTAACCGGAACATCGGACATGACGCCCGTTCGCCAGCAGCTCGATCTTTTGCGCACCCTGCATGGAAATTTGAAGCGGCTTGGCCACATCTATGCATCAGGCGAGGCCAATTCCGTGGCTATCGCAAAAATTGTGCAAGCCTATTGCGAAGAAAATTCGATTCAATATGTCGAGGCGACCGTTTCTAATTCGTCTGAAGTCAAGCAGGCTTTGCTGTCAATTGCAGCCCGAATCGATGGGCTGTACCTCGGCAATGACAATACCGTATTTTCTGCGCTCAATGCGGTTGCGGAGACAGCGCTTGAGAAAAATCTGCCGGTGGTGACCGCTGACCCCTCTTCAGCCGAATCGATCCCCGTACTGGCTGCGATCGGGTACGATTACTACAAGGTCGGCACCGCGACCGGGAAAATTGTCGTCCGCATTCTCAACGGTGAAAAAACCGCCGATATTCCGGTATATCTGCCAACCGAAAGCTCCGATCTGCTCATGGTGCTGAACCTCGATACAGCGAAAAAGCTGAAGCTCACGGTACCGGCGGAACTTATCGAAAAAGCGGCTGTCGTGATAAAGGACGGCACGCTGGCCAGGAAATAGGCGATGATTGAAGGTATCCTGGTAGAAGGTCTCATCTACGGAATTCTGGCGCTTGGTGTTTTTATCAGCTTCAGAATTCTCGATTTTCCCGATTTGACTGTGGAAGGCTCGTTCCCTGCCGGGGCTGCTGGCGGAGCCATGACAGCGCTTGTGCTCGGCCCGAAGTTCGGGACAGGGGGAAGTCCGCTTCTTGTCGCCTGTATTCTCTGTGCCGGATTGATTGCAGGCGGTCTTGCGGGTTTTGCGACCGCGGAGATTTATCATCGGCTGAAGGTGCACCCTTTGCTGGCTGGCATCATAACGATGACAGGGTTTTATTCGATCAATCTGCGGATTCTGGGCGGAAAACCCAATCTGCCGCTTATTGCAGGCAATCCGCTTCTGGATACGGTGCGCTCCTTGCTGAACGGCATGCTCAGCCCTGAATTTTCTCTGCTCGCCGCGTCAATGCTGGCCGTGCTGGTGCTTTTCGGCATTCTCGATTTTTTCTTTCACACGGAAGTCGGCATCGCGATGGGGGCGCTGGGCGATAACGAAAACTCCGTTATTCAGGCTGGCATCAATCCGGTTCGGCTGAGAACGCTGGGAATCATTCTGGCGAACGCGCTGGCGGGGCTCGCTGGTGCGATCGCCGCATCCTATCAGGGATTTGCGGATGTCAATTTCGGGCAGGGGGTTGTCGCCTCGGGGCTTGCGACTGTCATGCTCGGCGAACTCGTCATCCGATCGCAGTATATTGGTGTTCAGCTCGCCCGGGTTTTTATCGGATCGATCCTGTTCAAAGCCCTCATGTATGCTGCCCGCTCCTGGGGGTACCTGGCTGGAATTACACCGAATGACCTGCGACTCATCACCGCCTTGCTGATAATCGGCTCTATAGCGCTGTCAAAAGTGGGAAGGAAATCGTCATGATTGAAATCGAATCAGCCCGGGTCAGCTTTTCGCTCGGGGCAGGAGAGGAACATGTTGTCCTGAAAAACCTTTCACTTTCGGTCAAAGAAGGCCAGACGGTTTCAATTATCGGCTCGAATGGGGCGGGAAAAAGCACGCTTCTTAATGCGATAGCGGGAACGGTTCCCCTGCGGGCCGGCATCATCTGTATCGATGGCGTTGATTGCACCCGGCAGGCTGAATGGGAACGGGCTCGCTATGTCGGAAGGGTGCGGCAGAATCCGCTGGCCGGCACTGCCGGCGCCATGACTATCCTGGACAACTTGGCGCTCGCTTCGCGTAAAGGTCCGAGGCGGCTCAAAATCGCCACGCCGCCTGTGATTGCCCGGCGCATGGCTGAAGAAGTCGCACAGCTGGGAATGGGGCTCGAGAGCCGGCTCCACGAAAATGTATCTCGGCTCTCAGGCGGACAGCGGCAGGCGCTGACCCTCCTGATGGCGGTAATCTCCAAGCCCGCTGTTCTTTTGCTTGACGAACATACCGCGGCGCTTGATCCCGCCAATGCCGAAAAAGTTTCCGCATTGACCAAACGCTTCATTCAGGAATTCGGCCTGACCGCGCTTATCGTTACCCATGACATGAGCCGTGCGCTTTCGGAAGCCGATCGAATTGTCATGATGCATGACGGGGAAATAATCGCAGATCTCTCGGGAGAGGAAAAGACCTCCATGACGGTCGCCGGACTTGTGGATTTGTTCAGAAAAGCCCGCGGCCGTGATTACGCCGAAGACCGTGATTTGCTCAGGTGATTTTGAGCCGCAAAGCCAGTTTCAAAAGCGGCTCGGCTTTTAAAACTGGCTTGCTTATACCATCTGTCAAAGGCTTGGGCTGCATCACTCGTTTCAGAACTCGCTCGCTAGCCTTTCCGCTTCGGCTATTTCCTCGTCAGTCAGCTCATAGGTTTCTTTAACAAGTTCGGCATAGTATCCAGCCTCATCATGACCATAGTGATCGGCTATCAGGTACCAGGCAAGCGCCTGAACATAGTCGATGTCACCGGCAAGCCCGAATTCATAGTATTCGCCGACAGCGACCATCGCGTCAGCATATCCATTGTATGCTGATTC
>JAJTBL010000172.1 GCA_021286925.1 Spirochaetia bacterium
ATAAAAAAAATGGTAGGGCAGTTGGATGAGAACGCCCGCCAGTTTTCCGCGGCTGTGAAGGGGATAGACAGCCTCTAAAAAGGTTTCGGCATCCCGCTGCCATTGGTCGGAAGGCTCATGGGTCAGGCTGCGATGGGCTTTTATCGAAAAAAGAAATCCCGGCGTTGTCTGGTTTGCCAGCATTTCGAGCGCTTTCGGATTTGGCATCTTATACCAGGAAAAATCGAGTTCGACAAAGGGAAAAATGAGGGAATAGAATTTCAGAAAACCATCTTTCGGCAAATCTTTTGGGTAGAAAACATCACGCCATTCTTCATAGAAATACCCACAGGTGCCGACAAACAGCCTGGCTTCCTCCATGCCCTCTCCTCTTATTGTACAAATCCCCAAAAATGTATACCTTAAATATACCATTATTTATTACGGAGGCGAAGTCGATGCTGATAAGCATCCTTGCGCGATTTTGAGGTGCTCTAACATCGCTGTATATGATTCTCTGCGCCATCAGGGTGTTCATGTCCTGGGCACCGGGTTTGCAGTTGGGTAAATTGGAATATTATATGGCTCGAATTGTGGATCCGTACCTATCGCTTTTTTCACGGATGACCCTATTCCGAACCAGGCAGTTCGATTTCAGCCCCATTATCGCGCTGGCAGTGCTTTCCGTTGCAAACAATCTGTTTTCAACCCTTGCGCTGACCGGGCGCTTGTCCCTGGGCTTTGTCGCGAGTCTCATCCTCGGCGCAGCGTGGTCGGCAGTATCCTTCGTGCTGTCTTTCCTGATTGCTTGTATTCTTATTCGCATTGCGGTGTATCTGCTCAAATTGAACAGTGTTCACCCGGTCTGGATGGTTGTAGATTCTATTATCAACCCGGTGCTGTTCCAGATTAACCGGCTGATATATCACGGCAAGGCAGTTGATTATCTGCAGGGGCTGATAACCGGTTTTCTGGTTTTACTGTTGTGCCGCGCTGGTCTTGGCGCGCTGATTCGAATTGTCAGCGGCTTGCTCTTGGCTTTGCCGTTCTGAGGAGGTTGCATGCTGACACCGAAAAGTCGAAGTTTTTTGTCCGGTCTGGCCGCAAAAGCCCCGGTTTTAATGCATTTGGGCAAGGGCGGAGCTTCTGAAGCGGTCACCGCTCAGCTTGACAATCTGCTCGCTCATCATGAGCTGGTAAAATTGAAGTTCATCGATTTCAAGGGCGAAAAAAAGGAAATCGCGGAAAATCTCGCTTCAGCAACGCATGCTGAATTGGTGCGGGTTATCGGCAACACGGCTGTGTTTTTCCGACAGAACCCCGATCCCGAAAAAAGAAAAGTCATCATTCCCTGATTCGGCAGCGATGTGCCGGGTTTGTCCGTTTGATCCCCAAGATGGCACCAGTGCGGCCGGTGCAGGTGCCAGGCTCCCGGTTTTCATACCCGCTTGACAAAAAGCGGGTAGCTGGCGGCCAGGAATCTGAGGCCGCGATAGCAGAGATGGGGATCCAGCAGGGCTTCAGCCAGGATGATATCGATTTGACTGTCGATGCCCGCGTCCAAAATCAAGGCAGAAAGTTGTTTCCCGTCCGGTGCCGTATTTAAAAACAGCGCATCGATCGCCATGTCCCAGCGCTGGAACGTCGGCGCGTCGACAATGATATCCTGCGCCGTCGATTTAAGCTGAGCGATACCGTCTGACTCGTCTTCGATAAACGCCGTATACAGCGGATAGAACTCCTTCATGACACCCAGAATGGAAGCCATGGCCAGCGTTATTTCGTCGGAGACAAAGGCTGGCGGATCGTCGTGGCGCAGGGTCGAGGCGAGAACTGGCAGGGAACTGCGGGCATTGAGCAGTTCCAGCGCGTAGGCGGCGGAAATTTGGACGCGGGGATTTTTGCTGGTCTGGAGAAATGTCTCTATAAGCGCTATGGAATTGGTGTCGCCGATTTTTGCGAGCGCAACCATGGCGCTCCCCTGAAGCATGTAATCCTCAGCCTTCACTGCTTTGGTTAAAACCGGTATGGCTTCCTGGATGCGGTGCCGTCCCAAAATCCGCGCCGCAACGTAGGCGGTGGTATAGGTATTTGCTTCAAGTTCCCTGATAAGCGCCTGAGTTGCGTCATGTCCCAGCATCGGCATGGCTTCGAGCGCCAGCAGAGCTTCCATTCTCACTTCAAAGCGAGGCGAGTGCAGATATTCAATCAGTTCTTTTTGCGAAAGCCGGGTCGGCGACTGCCCCAATTCATGGATAAGTCGGATTTCATCCGAAGGCGTTTCGCGCCGGTCAAGTCTGGCTAGCAGGTCAAAGGCCTTGAGGTCCCGCAGGGAGAACATAACACCGATCGATTCGCTGACGCTGGCTGAACCGAGCCGCTTCAGTTTCCGCATGGCGAGCAGGGCCGCAACCAGCATCAGGCTCAGGAGCGCATAAAACAGCCGGAAGCTGTTATTCTGGCTGAGACCGAAAGAATCGAACCAGTCCAGCAGTACGCCGCCGAAACCCGAGCCGAGCGCACCGCCCATCCCATACGCGATATAATAGACAACTGAAAGGTCTAGGGTTTTATTTCTTGGTACCAGCGAAAAATAGTAGGTTTGACCGGCGTTTTCCTCGCCTGAAAAGCCAAATGCTGAAAGAAAATGAATAAACGAAAGAAACAGCGCGGCTACGGTCCCCGATGCCAGGACGCTCCTGCCGGATGGCAGGATGGCCATTGGAATAAAGCTTGCAAGTCCCAGTGCGCTGAAAATGATGAACAAAGGCTTGGAGCCGAGCCGGTCGACAACCAGCCGGCTCAGGAGCCCCATTGCCACAGCCCCAAGGCTGGCGAGCAGAGAATACACCATGACCGCGTCATCAGCCTGATGGAAGGCGTCTTTCGCATAGACTGGCAGGAAGGATCGCCCCATGCCGGAAGCGAAGGAGAGCACCATGAAGATGAGTATGAAGCGCTTGAACGCCGGGTCTTTGATTGATTCGAGGGTAGTGGAAAGCAGGGTGTTTTTGGTTTCGGGTTTGTAATTCGTTGGTTCGGGGGTTTGGAGCAGCAGTATGCATCCGGCAAGGCCGGTGATGATTCCGATGCCCACACCAAGGGCATAAGACCATGGCGACGCCTGCTCGCCCAGAAAAATCGCGATCAATAAGCCGCTGACCATGCTGGCCAGCGAGTTGATGATGGATGTGTTGACTATGAATTGCCCGCGGTCTGAACGCGGTTTTTCGCCGCCTCCCGAAGCCAGAAAACCGACAACAGGATTGTTGCCGATAAGTGCAACTCCCCGTGAAATCGCAAAGCCGGTTGTTCCCGCGACAAGAAGCCCCAACGCGGCGCCATTATGTCCCTTCGCAGACAGAAGCGGTGCGAAAAGAACCGGCAGAAGGGCAATATACCGGCTGACCCATCCCCATCCGAATACTTTGACAATCGGGTATTTTTGAACCAGCTTTTTCCCGGCGGGCATCAGAAAAAAGGTCAGATAGGCTACGGCGTTCAGAAGGCCGACAATGGCTTTTGAAGCGCCAAGCCGGATGGCAAAAAGGGTCAGAAAAGAGCCTGATACGAAAACAAACGAAAAAGAATTCAGAAAATTGAAGTAGTAAAATTTATTCCTGGCTTTCTGCAGTTTTCCAGGGGATATAGCGTTCGGCATATATTCAGTATACCACAGGAAAATTGGAAATATCAGAGCTCCGCAATGTTCTCAACTTCCCTTTTTGCCCTGACGACAGCCTTTGTTTTCCATTTTCCGGTGCGGTAATACCAGGTTGAAAAAACGAATCCTATTCCCCAGCCCGCCGGTATTGACCACCAGATTCCGCTGGTTCCCATGTTGAATACTCTGGTGAAAAGAAGGGCGCAGGGAAGCCTGACAAGCCAAAGCGCAAGCAAGGTGTTGATCATGGGAATGAAGACATCGCCAGCACCCCGCATGACCCCGTTGTTGATGAACATGATGCCGAAGAGCACATAGAAGATGCCGACAATGACAAGGTATTCGCTCCCGATAGCGATAACTTCGGCGTTGGTGGTAAAAAGGCCCATCAGGTTTTTGCTGAAAAGCAAAACGGCGATGGTGATAACGAGGGATATGGCTGTGTTGACGGCAATAGCGGACAGATGACCGCGCTTGACCCGCTCCGCTTTTCCCGCCCCGATGTTTTGTCCTGTAAAGGTGGTGATTGCCTGACTCAGGTTCATGGCGGGCAGGGATGCAATCGAGTCAATTCTTGCTGCCGCTGTGTAGGCTGCCATGGTTACTGGTCCGAATTCGTTGACAATCCTGGACAGCACCATCATGCCAAGCGAGACCATGGTTTGCTGGATTCCGGTTGGAAGGCCGATTTTTATCATTTTTGAAAAGATTTCCTTATCCCATTCAAGGTGCCTGAAATCTGGTGCGACATATTCTTTTCTTCGCGCAAGCAGGATAATGGCTCCAATAAAGGATACAGCCTGCGAAATGATGGTTGCCCAGGCT
>JAJTBL010000173.1 GCA_021286925.1 Spirochaetia bacterium
GCATGGGAATCCACCATCGTTCTTTCGGAAACATGGGCGCCGACATTGATGTACGCAGGCGGCATGATCACCACGCCCGGGGCGACATAGGCACCCCGCCGTATGGAACTGCCCCCGGGAACCATTCTGATACCGTCTTCCGGGCTGATGACGCGCGGGGGGAAAGCCGGTCTGTCAAAAAAATCCGGATTTTCAAATGTTCCGAGCCCTAACGAGGGCGGCCAGAAAAATGGCTTCATGCCGCCGGCACGGAAGCCCTTCAGTATCGCCGATTTGACCCAGACATTGGTATGCCATGCTCCTGACGCATCGCGGGAAACGGTTGAAATTTCGCCTGTTTCCAGCCCCGCGAGAAAAGCCTCCCAAACATCTTCAGAAACCGGATCTTCCGCCGCCAGTTCTTGCTGTATTGCTTCGATATCCATGATAATTCCTTTTTCCCGAGTCCATGAAAAGCTTTGTCCGCCAAAAGGCAAAGCCTAGTCCTGTCCGCTTTTCAGAATGGCTGCCAGAGCCGCTTCAAGTTTCTGCCGGGTACCAGCTTGCGCCGGGAAGAGCGGCAGGCGTACAAAATCGCTTGCCAATCCCAGCATTTCAAGGGCCGCTTTCAAGGGGATGGGGTTCGATTCAAGGAACAGCGAATCCATCAGCGGCAGCAGCTGGTGCTGAAGTTTCATTGCCTCAGCGCGCCGGCCTGCCCGAGCGGCTTCAACCAGAGCGCTGAAGCGGCGGGGAAGCACATTTCCGGCAACACTGATCAGTCCTTCCGCCCCAAGTGAAATGGACGGGAGCGCGAGATAGTCATCCCCTGAAAGCAGGATTTTCCCTGGCGGCAGCGTCCGGGCGATTTCGCCGATTTGGCCGAGATTGCCCGAAGATTCCTTGACGGCAATGACATTGGGGATCTGCCACAATTTCTGCAGAACCGCGGGTGCCAGATTGAGTCCTGTTCGGCCCGGGACATTGTAGACAATGACCGGCTTGCTGCCAGCGGCTTCCGCGACCGCTTTATAATGCGCCTGCAGACCTTCGGGCGTAGGCTTGTTGTAATAGGGAACGACAACCAGGACGGCATCGGCACCCAGAGAAACCGCTTCGGTGGTCAGCCGGACACTTGCGGCAGTCGAATTGGAACCTGTCCCAACCACCATGGGCAATCCCGTTTTTTCTTCCACCGCTGCCTGGATCAGCTTCCGCCGCTCGTCCGGCTCGATGGTTGCGCCTTCTCCGGTAGACCCAAGCACGACAAGAAAATTCGCGCCTCCGCTTTCATTCGCCCAGAGGCTGTCCCACTGCCCTGCAAAAACGCCGCGGCCGGAGCTGTCCGATTTTTCTGCGGGCTGACCGCGCTTATCCGGCTCCTTGCCTGCAAGAAACCGCACAAGCCGCGAAAATGCTTGATAATCAACCGTTCCATCAGGAAAAAAGGGAGTTGCTATCGCGACGCCCAGTCCAGTCAAAGCTTTTGCTGCATCCATGATTGCCTCCATGCTCATGCGTTGCTGACCCCGCCTTCGCGGATCAGCGATTCGACAATATCATCCATTGAAAAAACGCCCTTTTTCCCAAGAATCCAGGAACAGGCGACGAGCGCTCCTTTGGCGAAAACCCGCCGGTCGCGCGCCCGGTGGGAAAGCGTCAGCGTCTCCAAGGGGGAATCGAAAAGTATCTGATGGTATCCCGGTTCCGTCCCGGATCGAAGGGAAACAACAGAAATGCTGAATGGTTCTGCCGGACCCGCTGTCCATCCTTTGTACCGTGAAGAAGCCTGGACGCAGGCGTTGGCCAGCGAGATAGCGGTTCCTGAGGGCGCATCTTTTTTCTGACTGTGATGATGTTCGAAAATGGAAAGCTCGCCGGACCTATCCAGATCAGCAAGCAGCGCCATGATTGAGGACATGCGCTTCATGAAAGCCACGCCGATGCTCATGTTCGGCGCAACCAGTAAGCCAGTTCTGTCCGACACCAACTCCGGAAGATTCGGAATGGACCATCCCGTCGCCGCGACAACCAGCGGAATCCCGGTTTTGACTGCCCATTCGATATGCTCCCTGACCGCCGATCCGGTACTGGCATCGATTGCGACATCGACAGCCAGATGAGGCACGGTGTCGCCCTGATCAACAACCCAGACAATCTCCGGCTTTGCCCCGCTTCCGGATTTTGCCTGACGCACTTCCTCCGCAATTGCACCTGAGAGCTTGCCCGCGCCGAAAATCCCAATTTTCATCACTGCCTCCATCCGAAAGCCGATTTCGAATCATTTCAAAAGAAAATTTCATGCAGTTTTTTCATCGCGAATTCAGCGTCTTCCTGCTTTACGATAAAACTCAAATTTACTGAATTTGCGCCCAAACTGACCAGATCAACTTCGATTTGCTCGAGCACGGTAAACACTTTGTTCAGAACGGCTGGCGTGCGCTTGAGCAGATCGCCGACAACCGCGATGACAACCCGGCCCGGCAGGATGTCCACCGTCCCCAGCTTTTGCAGTTCTTTCTTGAGCTTCGCTAGCGGGGAGGACGAATCCAGGGAAATGGAAACACTGATTTCCGAGGTTGAAATGAGGTCGACGGAGACTTCAGCATCGCCGAACACCTTGAAGAGCTTGGCAAGAAAACCATACTGGTCGGTCATGTCTTCCTGCTTGACGCTGATGATGGACACATTCTTGCGCATGGCAAGCGCCACAACCGGCCGGCCTGAAGATTTTCCCGGTTTGATTGTCGAGTATTTGCCTTCCGGCTTCATGGTATTGCGGACCGTAACCGGGATACCTGCATCGAGCGCAGGCTTGACGGTGGCAGGATGCAGGACCTTGGCGCCGAATGCTGCCAGTTCGGCCGCTTCAAAATACCCCAGCACTTCAACGGTTTTCGCGTTCGGCACAATTCTGGGATCACAGGTCAGGATGCCTTCGACATCAGTCCAGATCTGAATTTCGCGGGCACCAAGCGCCGCGCCGAAGATACTCGCGCTGAAATCCGAACCGCCTCTGCCGAGCGTCGTGGTCGCGTTTTCCTGATCGGAACCAATATATCCTTGTGTTACAACGATTTCCCACGGCTTCATCAAGGGAGCGACCTGCTCTTTGACCGCAGCTTTGATCGCTTCCATGTCAGGGCGCGCCTCCCCGAAGCGGGAATCGGTTTTCATGAGGGTCCGGGCGTCGATGTAGCGGCAGCCTATTGCGCGGGCAACCAGCTGGCCCGAAAGCAATTCACCGCTTGACGCAATCGCGTCCATGGACCGCGGACTCAATTCGCGAAGCAGGGCGACACCATGGAGCCGCTCTTTCAGGGCATCGATGATGGTGTCGATATAGGCGAATTCCGCGGCGCTTCCGTCACCAGGCGAAAGCTCTCGATGCGTCTCGTAATGTTTTGCACGCAAGTCTTCGCAGAGGGCATAGGCAGCCTCGAGATTTCCCTCAAACGCCAGCCTGGCTGCCCTGAAGAGCGAATCCGTCACGCCGGACATGGCTGAGACGACAACCAGCACGCCGTTCTGCGCGTTGACGCGGGCCAGGACGGCGACATCCTTCATTCTTTGAGCACTTCCCACTGAAGTCCCACCAAATTTCATAACCAGCGGGCGATCAGCTTCAGGCCTGTCAGTTCGTTCCATCGCGGCGTTCATCGCAAAACCCCCATCGCCAAAGCAATTTCCGCGTTCAGCACCGAAGCGCCGGCGGCGCCCCGTTCGGTATTGTGCCCCATCGAAACCAGCTTGAATCCCATGATCGGGCATTCGCGCACCCTGCCGACAACAATCCGCATGCCGCTGTCTTTTTCAGCATCGCGGCGCGGCTGAGGCCGGTTCTCGAGGGGATTGAGCTCAAGAAATTGCTCAGGAGCGCTCGGCAGCTCATAGCCGGCTGTCGCCGGGACAAAATTCTGCAGTGCATGGCGGACTTCATCCAGCGTCGGTTTTCCTTTGAGCCGGACCGATATCGAGATTGTATGTCCCTCCAGAACCGGAACGCGCGTACAGGTTGCGGACATGGCAAAGGGAGCGTTCGTAAATTCCATTTTTTCTCCCAGCGCGGCCACTCGGCCCAGAATCTTATTCGATTCGATCTCAACCTTGGGTTCTTCGTTTTTAATGAAAGGAATGACATTGCCGGTGATGTCCATCGCGGAAACGCCGGGATAGCCGGCGCCGGAAATAGCCTGCATGCTTGTAACGATGACCGCTTCGATGCCGAATGCCTTTTCAAGCGGCGCGAGGGCGCTGGCGATCATGACTGTTGTGCAGTTGGGATTGGTGACAATCGCCCCCTTCCAGCCGCGTTTTTTCTGCTGGTACTCCAGCATGGAAAGATGATCCGGATTCAGCTCGGGGATGAGCAGCGGCACATCATCTTCCATTCTGAAGGCGCTTGCGTTCGAAAAAACATACGCTCCAGCCTGCGCAAAAAGCGGTTCAATCTGCCGGGCAGGTTCTGCGTCGAGGGCGGAAAATA
>JAJTBL010000174.1 GCA_021286925.1 Spirochaetia bacterium
AAATTAGAGCAGGAGCTGAACGGCTGGAACGCCAAAGTTGATAAATCCATCGCGAAATTCCCTGAGCGCAAAGCCAAATTTGTGACCGGCTCCAATGCCCCGGTTGAGCGCCTCTACACACCGCTCAATCTTAAAAACCAGGATTATCTGCGAGATGTCGGGCTTCCCGGCGAATTTCCCTACACTCGCGGCGTCCAGCCCACCATGTATCGCGGGCGCTTCTGGACCATGCGCCAGTACGCAGGCTTCGCGACCGCCGAAGAATCCAATGCACGTTATAAATACCTGCTTGAGCAGGGCCAGACCGGACTCTCCGTCGCCTTCGACCTGCCCACCCAGATCGGCTATGATTCCGATCATGCCCTGGCCGCGGGCGAAGTCGGCAAAGTCGGTGTTGCCATCGATTCCTTAGAGGACATGGAAACGCTGTTCGGCGGCATCCCGCTGGATAAAGTCTCCACCAGCATGACCATCAACGCGCCGGCCTCGGTCCTTCTCGCTATGTACATCGCAGTTGCAGAGAAACAGGGCGTCTCCCCCGACAAACTGAATGGAACCATTCAGAACGATATTCTGAAAGAGTATGTCGCCCGCGGGACCTACATTTTCCCGCCCGCCCCTTCGATGCGGCTGATTACCGACATCTTCGAGTTCTGCTCCAAGCAGGTTCCAAATTGGAATACTATTTCGATTTCCGGCTACCACATCAGAGAAGCGGGAGCAACAGCCATTCAGGAAGTCGCGTTTACCTTGGCTGACGGAATCGCCTATGTCGAAGCCGCGATCAAGGCCGGCCTCGATGTTGACGATTTTGCCCCGCGTCTGTCCTTCTTCTTTAACGCCCACAACGACCTGTTTGAAGAAGTGGCGAAATTCCGTGCGGCGCGCCGAGTCTGGGCGCATATCATGCGCGATCGTTTCGGCGCCAAGAATCCCAAAAGCTGGATGCTCCGCTTCCACACGCAGACTGGTGGCTCGACCCTCACGGCGCAGCAGCCCGAAAACAACATCATCAGAGTCGCGATCCAGGCTTTGGCGGCAGTTCTCGGCGGAACCCAGTCGCTCCACACCAACTCCAAGGACGAGGCGCTTGCACTGCCGACCGAAGACTCGGTGCGTGTAGCGCTCAGAACCCAGCAGATCCTGGCTTATGAATCCGGCGTCGCTGAAACGCCCGATCCCCTCGCGGGCTCCTATTATGTGGAAAGCCTGACCAATTCGATTGAAGAAGGCGTTCTTGCCTATATCAAGCGAATCGATGACCTCGGCGGAGCAGTCAAGGCGATAGAGCAAGGCTATGTCCAGCAGGAAATCCAGGATTCAGCCTACGCCTGGCAGATGGATGTCGAAAAAGGCGAGCGGATTGTCGTCGGCCTCAACAAATTCCAGATCAAGGAAATGCCACCCAAGGGCCTGCTCAGGGTGGATCCATCGGTCGGCGAGCGGCAGGTCGCCAAGCTGAAGGCCCTGAGGGCTAAACGCGACAATGCGGCTGTGCAGAAAGCCCTTGCAGACCTCAAGCTGGCTGCCCAGGGCGATGACAACCTTATGCCTCCGATTCTCGCGGCTGTCAAAACCTATGCGACGCTTGGCGAAATCTGCGATGTTCTCCGCGGCGTTTTTGGCGAATACCGCCCCAGCGTCATGTTCTGAAAAGGGAGCTTGCAATGAAACGAAAAATTCGGGTATTGGTTGCGAAACCAGGCCTTGACGGTCACGACCGCGGCGCTAAAGTTATCGCCCGCGCGCTGCGCGATGCCGGCATGGAAGTGATTTACACCGGACTCAGACAGACGCCTGAGCAGATTGTTCAGGCTGCGCTTCAGGAAGACGTCGATGTTGTCGCACTCTCCATTCTTTCAGGCGCCCACAACCATCTTTTCCCCAGGGTTGTCGAACTTCTGAAAGAAAACAAGGCAGAGGACATTCTCGTTTTCGGCGGCGGCGTTATTCCAGAAGATGATATTCCCTTCCTGAAATCGAAAGGCATTGCGGAAGTCTTTGGCCCGGGAACGCCGACCTCGGTAACGGTGGATTTTATAAAGGCTAATATCAAAAGAAAATAATGCAAACCAACCATGAAGACCTCGCTCAGCGCTGTCTGTCGGGAGACATCCGGGCAATCGCCCGGCTGATATCCCTGCTTGAAGATGGAGACCGACAGGCGTATCAGGTGTTCGGAACCCTGAAAAACTCCCTGGGCAGGGCTCAAATCATCGGAATAACAGGGCCTCCGGGCTCAGGCAAGAGCACCCTGACCGATAAGATGATTGCAGGGCTCAGAAAACGGGGCAAGCGAGTCGGCGTTATCGCGGTAGATCCGTCGAGTCCCTTCTCAGGCGGTGCTATCCTGGGCGACCGGCTCAGAATGCAGGGGCACGCGACTGATCCGGGCGTTTTTATCAGAAGCCTGGCGTCGCGCGGCACCCTGGGCGGACTGTCCAAGGCGACCGCTTCATCCGTCAATGTTCTCGACGCGGCAGGCTATGACTGCATTATCATCGAAACCGTCGGCGTCGGCCAATCAGAAGTGGATATTGTCAAAGTTGCGGATACGGTGATTCTGGTCAGCGTTCCTGGGCTGGGCGACGATATCCAGGTTATCAAAGCCGGTATCATGGAAATCGGCGATATCTTTGTGGTGAATAAGGCTGACCGGGATGGCGCCGATCGGGTTGTCCGCGAAATTCGAGCCATGCTTGAGACACAGGCGATGCTGAAATTCGGGAAAGCTGTTCCCGCGGGCCCAGATACGCTGGCTGCCCGCAACGCTGAGGCTGTGCATCACGGCCGCCTGATGGAAACCCCGCAGAAAACGGAAGTCGAACAAGACCCGCACGCCGCACTGGAACTGCCGCCAGTGCTGAAAACCGTTGCCGAAACTGGCGAAGGCGTGGATCTCTTGCTGGAGACTGCGCTCAAGCAGTTTGAAACCGCTCGATTGAGCGGCGAGCTTGAAAAGCGGCGCATGCGGGCAATCCGCGCCCAACTGCAGGATCTCGTGTCCTGGCAGGTTATGGAGTATTTTTTAAGCCACGAAGGGGTCCAGCACCTTGACCGCCTCTCGAAAGCGGTTTTTTCCCATTCCACCGATATATATTCTGCGGCTGAAACCCTGTTCGAAGAATTTTTTCATGGAGGAATCAAATGAAACTTGAAAAACTTGACCACATCGGTATTGCGGTTGAAAAGCTCGATGATTCGCTCGCAATCTGGGAAGGCACCCTCGGACTCGTTCTGCATGGTACGGAAGAGGTTGTCGAGCAGAAGGTTCGGACAACTTTTCTGCCGCTTGGCGAGTCTGAAATTGAACTGCTCGAATCGACTGACCCGGAAGGACCGATTGCGAAGTTTATTGCCGCGAAAGGGCAGGGCATTCAGCATCTGGCTTTCAGAGTGACTAATATCGAAGCAGCTTTGGAAGAACTCAAAACCAAAGGCGTGCGGCTTATCGATGAAAAACCGCGGTACGGAGCTGGCGGTGCAAAAATCGCGTTTTTACATCCCAAGTCGACTGGCGGTGTCTTAATCGAGCTGTGTGAGCGAAAATAGTATTGCATCATTCGCGGAATTGCAGCATGAGCATGTCAATAAGTGACGGTGTTTGTGCGGTTTTTTGGTCTACATAAGATTATATTAATATAATATATTTAATATAATTATAAATCATTATATATAAAATATTTAATATATAAAATTAATTCAGACTACTAGCCAGTTTCGAAAAGTCATTATATAATAAGTAAAATTTTCTTGTATCGAAATTGCCGTCCCTGAGCCAAGGGAACGGCATTTTTCTAAGGAAGGTCTACGGTATGGATGAAAAGCTGAAAGCGCTTGAAGCCAAGCGGGCAAAAGTGCTTGCTGGCGGTGGTCCCAAACGGGTAGCCGCCCAGCATGGCAAAGGAAAGAAGACAGCGCGGGAAAGGATTGAGGCGCTCCTTGATCCAGGTTCGTTTATCGAACTCGATGCCTTTGTTGAACACCGCTGTACCGATCTCGGCATGGATGGCGTCGAAGCCCCTGGTGAGGGTGTCGTCATTGGGTATGGAACAGTCAATGGACGATTGGTCTATGTCTTTGCCCAGGACTTTACTGTCATCGGCGGTTCGCTTGGAGAGATGCACGCTGCCAAGATCTGCAAGGTCATGGACATGGCGGTCAAAGTCGGCTGCCCCTGTATCGGTATCAACGATTCAGGCGGTGCGAGAATTCAGGAAGGTGTTGATGCCCTGAAAGGCTATGGTGACATTTTCTATCGCAACACCCTTGCTTCCGGAGTTGTTCCGCAGATTTCAGTCATCATGGGTCCCTGTGCGGGCGGCGCGGTCTATTCACCGGCGCTGACCGACTTCGTTTTCATGACTGAAGGCTCATCCAACATGTTTATCACCGGACCGCAGGTTATCAAGGC
>JAJTBL010000175.1 GCA_021286925.1 Spirochaetia bacterium
TTTCCAGTCCCATGGACGCCCTTGAGGCTGGCATCGGCTTTCTTCCTGAAGACCGGCTGAAACAAGGATTGGTCCTGGATTGGGAAATATTCCGCAATATATCGTTGTCAGCGTTAGAGCGATTTTCCCGGCATGGTTTCATGCATGATGCCGAGGAACGGCAGACGGCGAAGGAACTGGCAGAAAAACTCGAGGTAAAGGCGACCAGCATCTATGACAAAGCGGCAACTTTGTCGGGAGGCAACCAGCAAAAACTCATCGTCGCCAAATTGCTCACCGGAGACATGAAAATTCTTATTCTCGATGAGCCGACAAAAGGTGTCGACGTAGGCGCAAAGACAGCGATTTATCGAATCATGAACAGCCTGGCAGAAGCTGGGTACGGTATCATTATGATTTCTTCCGAGATGCCCGAAGTTATCGGTATGAGCGATCGGATTGTTGTCATGCGTGAAGGCAGAGTTACTGCGATTATGGAAACCAAAACAGCCAATCAGCAGGCAATTCTGGAAGCCTCAATGTCCATTGCGAAAAATCATGACAGTGAGGTACATCAATGAACAGCAAAAATGCGCTGAAGTCAAGCGAGCGCTTCAGAGAACTTGGCCTCCTGATTTTCATAATTGTATTATCGGCACTCTTTCAACTTCGAAATCCAAGTTTCCTGACGCTGGCAAACATAAAAGATCTGCTGGCCAATACCGCTATACTCGGAATTTTATCCATCGGCATGATGATGGTGTTGCTGACACGGGGAATCGATTTATCTATCGGAGCGACCATGGCACTTTCCGGCATGGTCTGTTCTCTGACCGGCATTGCCTACCCCGGCATGTCACCGCTGGTTTCCATCCTGCAAGGCATGGCTATTGGTTTGGTTGTCGGAAGCATCATCGGTATTCTGGTCGCGTATTTCAACATTCTTCCCATCATCGCGACACTCGGTCTCATGAATATCATCCGCGGCCTGACCTATCTGGTCAGCAAAGGAAAATGGGTCAGCGCCTATCAGATGTCCGAGGGGTTTAAAAATATTTCTAAAGGAACATTCCTGGGCATTAACAACCTGGTCGCGCTCGCGATCATCATCTTCATCATGTTCTATTATTTCATCAATTACACTCGCACAGGACGTTTTATTTATGCAGTAGGTTCAAATCCGGACACCGCCGATGTTGTCGGTATTCCAAGGAAAAGAATCATCTGCATGGTTTACATTTTCATGGGCGTGCTGGCAGGACTCGCAGGTGTTCTCTGGGTCAGCAAATTCGCTTCAGCTCAAGGCGATACAGCGGTTGGTTATGAATTGAATGTCATAGCGGCTGTTGTTCTCGGAGGTGTCAGCGTATCAGGCGGAAGAGGAAAGGTTTCCGGCATCATTCTCGGAACCATTCTTTTCGGAATTCTCGCGAACGCCTTACCGCTCATCCATATCTCTCCATTCTGGCAGCAGGCGATCCAAGGCATCGTCATCCTTGCAGCCGTCATCGCAAATGTCTTAATGAAGCGAAGCAATGACAAGTCAGCCTTGAAGAAGAGGGTTATATGAGCGAGCGAACAATAGAAATTCAAAAAACAAGGACCTGGAAAACATTTATTTTCCAATGGGAGTGGTTTCTCTTGCTTCTCTTTATTCTCATCTGCGGCATTAACGCCAGTCTTTCACCATATTTCCTCTCATTCGACACATTCCTCAACGCTCCCATGAATTTTCTCGACAAAGCATTCCTGGTTTTACCGCTGATGATGGTCATTGTTCTGGGGAATATCGATGTCTCGGTAGGTTCAATCGTTGCGCTTTCCTCGGTGATCATGGCTGTTTCGTATAACGCTGGTCTGCCAATGCCATTGGCTCTCATGCTTGCACTCGTTGTCAGCACGCTCTGCGGTTTTATCAACGGCTTTCTTATAACACGGTTCAAGGAACTTTCGGCTACCATTGTAACGCTTTCTACCATGATCATTTTCAGAGGAATTGCCTATATCATTCTGGAAGACCGCGCGGCGGGTAAATTCCCGGAATGGTTCTCGTTCCTTGCATGGGGTTCAATTGGAAAACTACCCTTTATCTTCCTTGCGTTCATCGCCGCCGCGGTAATCTTCGGACTCGTCCTTCACAGAAGCCGATTCGGACGGGAGATTTTCGCTATGGGCAACAACAGCACAGCATGCCGGTATTCCGGTATCAAGACTGATGCTGTCCTCATGAAAGTGTCGCTGTTGACAGGTTTCATGGCTGGCATTACCGCTCTTTTTCTGACATCGAGAATGGGAAGCACACGGCCTAATGTGGCGCAGGGCTATGAACTCGATGTGATCGCCATGGTTGTGCTTGGAGGAGTTTCAACTGCGGGCGGCAAAGGCAGAATAGGCGGGCCTATTCTCGCAATCTTCATCATCGGTTTTTTAAACTATGGGCTCGGACTTGTCAATATTTCCGCCCAAGTTTTGCTCATTATCCTTGGATTGTTGCTCATTCTCTCGGTCATGATTCAAAATGCCCGATTTTTAAAGAGGAATCAAAAATCCGCACGGCCGCTCACTATCAAGAGCTGACCTGGCGGAGGTTTTGAATATTTTTTACAGGAGGCAGTGATGAAAAAAATCGTCATCGCAGTGGCCATGATCATCGCGATCATGGGAATGGTTCTTCCGGCTTCGGTTTTCGCGGCAGACGCAAAACCGAAATACGCGATTGTGTTCAAGAATACCGGTAATCCCTACGGCGAAAAGCAACTGGAGGGATTTAAAACCGGTATCGAGGAACAGGGCTTCGAGGCAATTCTGAGGTCACCCGATCTTCCTACCGCTGAAGCTCAGATCCAGATCATCGAACAGCTGATTGCCCAAAAAGTTGCGTCAATCTGCATCGTCGCCAATGATTATGACGCACTCCAGCCTGTCCTCAAAAAGGCAAGCGCGCAGGGTATCAAAGTGTTCTCACTCGATTCTTCTGTTAATCCGGCCAGCCGACTGACCCATGTCAATCAGGCTGATTCAGAGAAAATCGGTCAGACACTTATCAAAGCTGCCTATGACATGGCAGGAGGAAGCGGAGAAATTGCCATTCTGTCAGCGACAAGCCAGGCTTCAAACCAGAATATCTGGATTGATTTCATGAAGAAAGAACTGGCAAAACCGGAATACAAAAATCTCAAACTGGTAAAAGTAGCCTATGGCGACGACCTTCGCGACAAATCAGTTTCCGAGACCGAAGGATTGCTCCGCTCCTATCCGAACCTGAAAGTGATCATTGCGCCGACCACCGTTGGTATCGCCGCGGCTGGCAAAGTTCTGACCGACAAAGGGCTCAAGGGCAAAGTCGCGTTGACCGGTCTCGGTCTTCCTTCAGAAATGGCAGAATACATCGAAAACGGTGTCTGCGGTTACATGTTCCTGTGGAACCCGATTGATGTTGGATACCTCGGTGCCTATACCGCCACCGCGCTTGTCACCGGAAAAATCAAAGGTGCAGTCGGTGATAAATTCTCAGCCGGCAAGCTTGGAAACTACACCATCACCAAAGCACCCGACGGCGGCACTGAAGTTTTGCTCGGACCCCCGTTCAAGTTCGACAAGAGCAATATCGCAATGTGGAAGAAAGTCTACTGATTCAGCGTGAATGATTGTGCGGAGACAGGATCGAACGATCTTGTCTCCCACATATTCAAAGCCCCCAGGAAGGATGACAGCAATGAAACGAAACGCCTTCATCATGCATCTTAAGCCAGGAAATGAGGCAGAATATAAAAGACGGCACGATGAAATCTGGCCCGAACTTGAAGATATTCTTCGCTCTGCAGGAATTTCGAATTATTCCATTTATTTGGACAGAAACACCAATACCCTGTTCGCTTTTCAAATGCTGACTGATGATGCAACCGACAATGAACTGCCAGCAAACAGCGTTGTGCGAAAATGGTGGGACTTTATGAAGGACCTCATGGAAACCAATCCGGACAACTCGCCCGTCTGTGATCCTCTCATTGAAGTCTTCCACATGGATTAAAGCATGAACACAATAAACAGCCTGATTGAAATATCAAGAAAATATGGAAGCAACCCAGAGTTCGTCCTGGGCGGCGGCGGGAACACTTCCTGCAAAGATAACGGCATCCTGACGGTCAAAGCTTCAGGCTTTGCTCTGGCAACTATTGACGAAAATGGTTTTGTCAAACTCGATCTGAAACAGGTTCTCGCGATCCTTGAAAACACATTCAGCAGCATACCAGCCCAGCGCGAAAAGCAGATTCTTGACGCCCTCCAGGACGCAAGGTTGCCTGAGGAAACTTTGCGGCCAAGTGTAGAAACCAGTCTCCACGCGCTTTTCCCGTACACCTTTGTTGTCCATACCCACCCAGCGATCATCAATGGCTTATGCTGTTCAAATTGGGGAGAAAACATTG
>JAJTBL010000176.1 GCA_021286925.1 Spirochaetia bacterium
TATGGGGTTATAGTCACAGAAGGGGGTAGGGCTGTACCAGAAAAATGTCATATTCAAGGATTGGGCTTTCTGTCTTATCAATTCAACATAGCTGCCGATTTCCTCATAGGGTACAAAAAGCCTGTCAGCAGCTTCCCCGGCAAATACCGGAATATAAAGGTTCATCGCGAATCGGGTTATCCCCAGTGTTTTAAGAAAATCGGGCATTTGATGGATGACCGGCAGATTCAATCTGCTGATGGTTGTGTTGGTCTGGGTTGGAATCTCCGCATTCCGAAGCGCTTTGATGCCAGCTAACGTTTCTTCAAACGCTCCGCTGCGGCCGGTTAGTTCATCATGCAGATGTTGCTCCGGAGCTTCGACAGAAACTTGAGCGCTTCCGAGCCCTGCCTTTTTCAGCGCGCGAGCACGGCTGTCATCAATCAGCGTACCGTTGGTAACAAGATTGACGAGCAGATTTCTGCTTCGCGCGTAGTGGATAAGTTCTTCAAGATCCCGCCGCAATGTCGGTTCGCCGCCGGTAAAAGAAAAAAACGGAATTTTCGCGTCATCCGCGAAAGCATCAATTATTTTTTTATAATCAGCGGTCGTTTTTTCAGGATGATTCATGCAGGTCTGCGAAAGGGCATCGCCACAGGCTGCGTAGCAAAATTGGCATGCATTGTTGCAGCGGTAGGTGATAGCGATTTCTCCAAGAATCGGAAGCTTTGAAAATGAAAACGAAAAAAGTTCTTTGCCGACTGTTCCGTTGACTGGATTTTCGCCGCGGTACAAGGCCGCCAGATCACCAAAAAAATATTCTGTATCGCACAACGCCTCTTTTCCAGGAAAATCGATATCAACTGCCTTATATCCTCGCTTGAGCAATTCAAGCAGTGTGATGGCTGTCTTGTTAAGCTTGTACACTCGGTTCGGCGGCAGAATAAGAATGCCATCCTCTTCTCGCCAGAAAATAAAGGGACCGGCTTTACGCCAGAAATCATCAACCCATGAAAGGTCGGGGCTTTTCAATGCGGCCCCCCGGAAACACAGGCGCTGTGGCAGGCGGAATGGCAGGCTGAGTGACAGGCTGAATGACATGCCTGGTGGCAAGCTGAGTGGCAGGCATTGTGACAGGCTGAATAGCAGGCGCCGGCAGTTCCTTCCAGATTTTTCGGTGCGAAACATCCAGTGAAGCAGGATGACGATGCCATAAATCTAGCATAGTTTCCTGATAACTCCTCTGGAAGACCGAGGTTGCCGTAATAGCGCGGATGCGAGTGGATATAGTAATAGGGGTACCAGACAGGACGTTGAGACATAGTATCCATGCCTTGATTTTCAGCCTCTTCCGTCTTCTTTCGATAAAAGGCTTTTGTGGCTTCTATATCGCAGTCCCAGATTTTTTCCTGCAGTCTTTGCAAAAGCTGTTCAAAAAATTCAGCCATTGCGCCGGACAGTATCCAGCCATCCGCATCAAACGCCTTCAAAAAGGAATCGCCATAGGGATCAGCGCTCTCGGTTTTCAGTATTTCAATTCTCAGCGGAGCTTCCTGTATCACGCGCGCTGTACCCTCATCTTCAAGAATTTTTAGCATGACGGCAACAACTCGCGATAAGGGTAATTCAAAAAGCAAGGCGATTTCAGCAGGATGCAGTGTTTCGGCAATTTTCCCCGGCACCGAGTATGTCCCTTCGACGAGCCGGGGCGGAGTCCAGGAATCACCTGCCCAGGCAATACCTTCTGCCTTCGCTACAGCGTCGGGAAAACCTTGGGCTTTTTTCCGATACAGCATGATCCCCAGCCCGGCGATTCCTGAGCAGAGGAAGAGCGCAAGCAGCGGTGCGTCTTTCACGTTATGCGAACTCTTTTGTGCCGTGCCGTTGTTTTCAATCGGCGTGCCATCGGCGGATCTGGAAGTAAATTCGCTGAATGCTGAAGCCAATTTTTCTTCTGAAAAATAGAATTGTAGTTCCTGGCTTTTCCGTGATGGAACGGTATCTTGATGAAACCTCAGAGCGAGATAGTCGCCGTCATTGCCTTCAACGGCGAAATAATCGATTTTGTTTTCATCGCTGACAAATTTTTCTGTTTTGAAACCAAGGGATTGAAGGCGGTCGGATAGGGCGTTGCCCGATTCTCCCTTGTTGATTTTTAAAGGCATGACAATCGTGACGGTCCGGTGATCCATCTCATTGTCCCATCGCGGCGGTGCCCAATGAAAATAAAATAAACGTTCACCATTTTCAGCAATTGTCGTTCCGAACATGCCAGCGGCAGCTAAATCAGCTCCGTAGGTCAGGACCCACGTTGCTTTTCCTGCGGTCCGTTTCCCTCCAGCCAGGAGGATATCCCATTTTCCTTCCATCTTTTTTATATCGAGTTTGCTCCGTGTCCCATCCTGAAGATCAGCCCAACAGCGCTCGGTATCCCAGACATAAGGCGCTTCCTCGCCCTGAAAATAAAAACCTCCCATGGTGCCCGAGCGCACATCCCAAAGGAGCGCATGACTGACAACAGCTTTTGCGTCTGGCCTAAGCGTCATGAAAATTTCGGCTGAAACAAGCCTTGCATCAAGGCTGAATCCAAACTGCGCAGTCAGAGTCAATAGAACCGCAATAAAAATAAGCACTTTTCGCTTGTTCATTCATCCAGCTCCTTGCGCGCGAGCACTTTATCCTGAAATTCCAGAGTCATCGGCGTTATGCGATTTTCAATGTCTTTCGTGAGTGAATTCAGATACTCAAAGATTTCTCTGTCGGAAACAGTCTGTGATTGATCGGTTTCTAAGGCGGATTTCCTTGGTATCATCATGGCAATTTTTTTGTCATCAAGCGATTTTTGATACAGCATGACAGCTTCTTTTGCCGACAGCAAGGCGTCTTCAATCAAAGGATCCCTTTGTCCGCCTTTTGCGCAGGATTCCAGATAGCGTCCCGCTGAAAAGGCAAGCTTTTCGATCGCGGCCTTAATTGCAGGATTTTCCATCCTCAGCATGATCAAGGCTTTTCGGGCCTGGTCGCACTGCTCGAGCTTGTCGCTGTCGTGTTCGTGCTGTTCCCGATCTTTTTCGGCAATCAGCGCTTTCGCACCGCCAGCGGAAGAAAATACTGCAGCTAAAGCAATCCCTGAAACGATTAAAAAAGCCGGCAAGACAATAAATCCGGAAACACCAAACAGCAGTTCCGCAATCACGGCAAGCACTGCGTTCAATGAAACAATTCCCACAGCCAGCGGCGATCTGAGGAACAAAGAAAACAGCTTTTTCAAATCCATATTGGTTTTTACATCTCAGGCTGAAGGGCGGCGTCTTCTGAAGTTAGTCAGAATCTTTTTCGCGCGCGTATAGTCATCGTGTTCGACATAGACTGAAACAACGCCCGGCTGAGTTTTGATTTTCCCTTTGTTCTGGAGCTCAAAGGAAATGCCGGCTTCCGTCAGGATGACGGTAAATTTCTCAGCCTTTTCTTTGCTTTCAAACGTCCATAAAAATTCCACTCGGCACCTCAACTATTCAAAGTATTGCGCAGGCTGAGCCTGCGATAAAGCCTACCTTAGCATTTTTTCCATGAAAATCGCGTCAGGCAGGGGGTTTTCGACATATTGCCCGATTTCATAGAAACCGAATTCCCGATACAGCCTGACAGCGTTTTTCATCCATGACAGCGTATCGAGCCGCATAGCGCTATATCCCAGTTTTTCAGCCTCAGCAAGTATCCTTGCTACGAGTGCCTTCCCTATTCCCAGCGTGCGGAATTCTTCGCGGACAAAGAGTCGCTTCATCTCACATACATGGCTGTCTATCTTCTTCAGCCCGACACAGCCGACAAGCTGCTGTTCAACTTTTGCCGCGAGAAATGCACCTTCAGGTTCTCGGTAGCGGTCGGGAAAATTCGCAAGTTCATCCTCAATATGCTGAAAAGAAAGGTCGACGCCGATCCAATGCAGATATTCTGCAATCAAGGCTTTGGCCGCTTCGGTTTCATGAGGTTTGAGGTTTTCAATTATGAATTTCCTAATAGAACTCCCCTGCATGCATGTATCATTTCCGGCTTCCCGATGATTGTCAATCTCGTGATGTTGAAATGGCAAGAATCTTGTCATATTGAACCTCTGTTACTTTGTGCTATTCCGATTCGAGCCATAAGCCCGAAAACGAAGACTGAATAAAATATAATTTTTTATGCATGCTTATTGACAAAATATATATTTATCTATAAAAATTTAGCTAATATAATGGAGGTTCTATGAGAACAAGGAAAATTTCAGCATTCATTTTGATTATCGCAAGTTTTCTCGCAGTTTCCTGTGTCAGTACTACAAAGCGATTCCAGCCAGGCACCTATGAAGGTACGGGCAGAGGACATGGCGGAGACATCAAGGTTGCGGTCACTGTCAATGAAAAAGCCATTCTGGGA
>JAJTBL010000177.1 GCA_021286925.1 Spirochaetia bacterium
TGAAATGGAATGACCATGGCTGCGACAAAGATAAAGAAAATCGCTGAAGAAACCTTGGTTTTAGTTCGAACCAGCACCCATGCTGCCTGCGCCGAAAACAGGTTTATCAGCACAAGAGAAACAACGGTAATGATAGTGCTCGCAAGCAGCGAGCTGGGATACCGCACTGCCTCGTTCGTCCAGATTCGCACAACATTATTTAAAATATTGCTCCATTTTTCAGGCCACGCAAGCGGGAACTGTGTTACCTCGAAAGCGGTCTTGGCGGAATTGATCAAGACAAGGAGAAACGGAAAAAGAAACAGGATAAAAAGCAAAGCCGTAAAAATCTCCGCGACAACGACGCCTGGTTTTCGTCTGTTTTCCTGGATCATAATTCAATTTCCTTCTTCTTGTTGACATAGACCTGGATGAGCGAAATGATCGCCAGCACCAGGAAGAAGACAACCGCGCGAGCCTGAGCGATGGAGAGATTGTTGGAAATAAACGCGGTGTTGTAAATGTTGAGCGCCAGCAATTCAGTGCCCAAAATCGGCTGCCCGAAAAGCATCGTTGACGGACCGCCGCTTGTCAGCGATACATTGACATCGAACTGCTTGAATGAATTGACAAGTGTCAGAAACATGGTGACAGTGAAGGCTTGCGCGCAGAGCGGCAAGGTTATCGCTCTCAGCCGGATCCAGGGTGTCGCCCCGTCTATTTTTGACGCCTCTATCAATTCCTGCGGAATATTTTCGATCGCCGCAACGTAAATCATCATGATATAGCCGGCATATTGCCAGGTCCCGACAATAATCATAGCGATGAGCGCGGTTGTATTTTTGCTGAGCATTAAATTATTCGGATCAGCCATAAAATTCAGAAACGGAATAGCCTTACCAAGCGATGGAATCGCGTTGTTGAAAATGAACTGCCAGATATACCCGAGAATCAGTCCGCCGATGAGATTCGGTACAAAAAACCCAACACGATAGACATTTTTCAATCTCAGCTGACCAGTTACCAGCATGGCAAGGAGAAAAGCAACGACGTTTATCGCTATCATGTTCAGGAAGGTATAGAGAAAAGTTATCCCAAAAGAATAGAAAAATGCGGGATCCTTGAAACTGCTGACAAAATTGGATAACCCCACAAATTTGAGCGCACTGTCAGCCCTTGCTGATGAAGTCCAGTTGGTAAACGCGTAATAGGTACCTAGAAAAAAGGGAATAATCATGACCATAAGAAAGGCAATAAGGACAGGGGCGAGAAAAATCCAGAACACAAGTCTGGATTCTGTTTTTTTTGTCATGTTGTCTCCTCCTCGTTCCATAGAAAATGGCCACCTGCATTCCAATTCGATCTGCAAGTGGCCATAACCAAACTGCTGGAATCACAGCAAGGCAGGATTATTTCTTGGCATTATCCTTGAAGGCTTTTGCCATCAGATCGACAAACTGGGCTTTGGTGATTTTGCCTGCCGCGAACTGGTTGTAAATCGGAGTCAGCACTTTATCGCGGAAATCACCGCTGAAGTAATACTGGTTCCAGGAATACACTTTGCCGGCAGCTGCCCACTCCTGAACGGACTTGGAAAGCTGGCCGTCAGGATTCAGTTTGATGGTAGAGAAGGCGGGGATCATGCCAGCTTCCTTCACCATGTACTGCGCGCCTTCCGGAGTTCCCGCCAGATCCACCAGGAACTTCTTGGCAAGAGCCAGGTTTTTGGATTCCTTGTTGATCGCGTAGAACGAAGGAGCGGCGACAAAAATACCGTCGGTCGCTTTTTTCATGGAACCATGAGGAGCGAATGCCATTTTAAAGGTCGCGTTCGCACCCTTGATGTTGGGATCAGTCCAGTTTCCCTGATGCAGGAACACCGCTTTTCCGGTTGCGAAAGCACCAACCTGGGCATCATAATTGCCAGTCAGCAGAACCGACTTGTCGGCATATTTGAACAGCAATTCGACCCAGTCTGCATATTCCTGAAGTCTCTGCATATCGACATTGCCCGCGAGCAGTGCGTTGACGACAGAAAGATCGCCGTAGGGAAGACCATTGGAAAGCAGGGAGTTGAAGTTGTGGTGCGCGGTAACCCAGCCCATTTCAACGGCAGCTGCCATGGAAACGACTGAATTGATTCCCAGCTGGGCTTTCATGCTGTCCAGCTTCTCAAAAGCCTTTTTGTAGCCATCGTAATTCACCAGGGTTTTCGGATCGATTCCAGCCTTGGCAAGCATGTCAGCGTTGTACGCCATGCCCCAGCCTTCCACGGCAACCGGGAATCCGAAAATTTTGTTGTTGTATTTGAACGCGACTGAGGTGTTCTTGACCCAGGGTTCGTTGGAAAGATCAAGAATGACACCTTCCCACTCTTTGTAGGACTCAAGACCGTCAAAAGCGAAAATGTCCGGCATATCGCCCGCGGCATAATCAGCTTTCAGCTGGGGTCCCATGCCGCCTGAAGTTCCGCCGATTGATTTTACAACGACTGTGACGCCATTTTTCTGTCCCCAAGCCTGTGCATAGGCTTTCAGCTGCGCGTCGATTTCCGGCTTGTTCTGCATCAGCGTCAGTTTGCCGGCGGCAAAACTCATTGTTGCTGCAAGCAAAGCCATTACCACCAGAACGAATTTTTTCATTCCGATTCCTCCTTGATTTTTCTGTAAGACAGCTTACTAAACCGGTTAACCCGGCTCTTGTATGATACCACAGATTGGATGCTTGTCAAGGACGAAACCCGGCATCCAGCCATTTTTATTCATTCTCCTGATTGCTATCGAACCGGCCATGCCAGCACAATGCTGTAATTTACCCCATCTTCCGAAACACCCAGCTTTAATAGCTCGGTTTTCGGCACTTTCAGCTCGAGTTCAAACAAACCAGGCGATGCTGAATTTTTGACAAGCGGGATAAAGTTTCCATCATGAATCAGCGACACATGCATGGATTTGGATTTATACACAAATTTCGCGGATTGTCCCGCCTTTAGGAACCCCGTGAGCGGACTTTCCAGATATTCGCCCGGTCTGTCGAAAAAACCGGCATATTGCCGGGGGAAGGCAGGGAATTCGACATTTTTCCCGCTTGTCTGAAATCCGAACGAAAGTGCGCTTTTCAGTCTCTCCCCGCCCGCGTCGGAAGGAGCTGTGCCAGCAGCTGCGCCACCAGCTCCGCTTCCGCCGCCTTTCCCTGCAAAAACCAAAGCCTTGTAGGTACCAGCCTTGGGGAAGGCGAAGGAGATCCGCCAGGTTCCTGCAGCGCGCTGCGACAGCATCACCGCGCCTTCAAGCTCACGCCCGTCTGCAGAAAAAAGGGCGGCATCGAGCATGACACCAGCCGGCGCATCAAGATCCAGATTGAAACGCTCGCCCGCTTTTATGAGTGCCGGCATGTACTGCCCTGGATTGGCAGAAACCGCGGGTACCGCAAGCCCAAGCTTGAAAAATGCCGGCAGAAAAAGCGCTTGGTTAACAAATCTGCTCCGATCGATCGGCGGCGTAAACAGCTGATCCGCAGGGTTTTCAGGGAAGTGGGTATATTGCATCTGCATTGGGTCAGCAAAGAGATAATCCGTACTGTAGCGCTGTTCGTAGCGGCCGTCGGTAAAAGCTCCCGCATCGAACGTCGTGTCCACGAAAAGCCATCGCCCGCTTATATTCACCATATTCCATGCATGGCTGTTCCGAAGGTTAAATTCGAAATTGCCTGACAAGCCGCGAGCCCAGCCATGAACAGTCTTGGTTTCAAACCCAACGGCCGATGCCATGATTTCGAAGAGGTGCGAATACCCTGAACAAACAGCTTTTCTGCTTGCCAAAACCGTTCGGACATCCTGGCCGGTCACAGCTTCGCGTTCAAGCATGGGCACATCGTAACTGATGGATAGCGTTATCCAATCATGAATAAGCTTGATTTTCAGGTAGGGATCGCTTTCTCCTTTGACGAGTTGATTTGCCAAATCCTTCAAAGCTTTTTCAGGATCAGCGGTTTTTTGAAAACTTAGAGCGATCGGTTGGCTGAGTGCTGTAACCCGGCGATCAGGTTTATCGGTCCGATAGCCGCCAAAATCTATCGCTGCAGGTTTGGAAGGTTTCTGGGCAGGCGCGCTCGTGACGGCAGAGTTTGTACCAGCTGCTTTTATTCCGGCCGAGGTTGCGCAGGAAGCCAGCAGCCAAACCATGATCAATCCTGCCAGCAGCAGCAAGGCTGTTTTTCTGCATTTCATGCTACCAGTATACATCGTGAATGCCGGAAATTCCCGCGCAATCTCCATTTTTTTTCTTTTGCGATTGAGGGTCGTTAAAAATACCGCTCCATTTTGAAACACCAGCGTAATAATTGGGCGCTTTTCACAGCGGTTCTCAAGAACCGAGAAAAACCGCAAAGCCGTTTTCAAAA
>JAJTBL010000001.1 GCA_021286925.1 Spirochaetia bacterium
ATGGAAGGGCATTTTTCGGTGCCTTATTCGCAGGAATTCCAGCGGAGACTGCTCAAGCTCTGCTCGCCGGAAACGGCCAGAATCGACGAGCTGGTTTACGCCCATGCCGCGCTTGCCGAATGGTATGCCGCCGCCGTGCATGGATTGCTGAATGCTTCTGGCCGGAAAGCCGATTCTATTGACGCGCTCTGCCTCCATGGCCAGACGGTCTGGCATGCTCCTAATGCGGCAGTTTTCCCTGGACCCGACGGTACCATGATCGAGGCGCGCGGAACACTGCAGATTGGGTCAGCGCCGATACTTTCGGAACGGACAGGCATTCCGGTTGTATATGATTTCCGCTCGCGGGACATGGCAGCTGGCGGAGAAGGCGCTCCGCTGGCTCCCTTTGTGGATGCCCTGCTGTTTGGAAGCGCCGGAAAAGGCTGTATTGTGCAGAATATCGGCGGTATCGGCAATGCAACCGTCATTCCTGCTGGAGCGGGAAACGAGGCTGTCTTTGCCTTCGATACCGGTCCGGGCAACATGGTGATGGATGAACTGGCAAAGCTTTTTTCAGACGGAAGGCTTTCCTTTGATGAAGATGGGAAAATGGCTGGGAAAGGAAGGGTTAGCCAGGCTTTGCTCGATCCTTTCCTGAAAGATCCCTACTTTTCGCGGAAACCTCCCAAAAGCACCGGGCGGGAAATCTACGGTGGGGAGTTCGCGGCTGAGTTTGCGCGCCAAGGTCGAGCGCTGGGGCTTTCTGATTTCGATATCATGGCCTCGGCGGCGGCGTTTACCGCGGAAACCATCATCCGAGCATATCGGGATTTTGTCTTTCCAATTGTGTCGATTGATGAGGTTGTGGTTGGCGGAGGAGGCGCCCTCAATCCGAGCCTCATGGCAATGATCAGGGAACGTCTGCCTGCCGACACCGCCCTGATGAGCACAGCCGATCGCGGCATTCCAGTTCTTGCACGCGAGGCGATTGCGTTTGCGGTTCTGGGGCATGAATCGCTGATGGGACATGCGTCGAATTTACCCGCGGTAACCGGAGCGGGACGCGAGGTGATTTTGGGTTGTTTGACACTTTAGCATTTTTTGAAGAATTTGCCCTTGCGTTTGTTGTGAAATGATATGACAATATCATTATAGCTTGTGAAATATTTTCAGGAGGCAATCATGAAAAAGATGTTTGTGATCGGGCTCGCCATTCTGATGGTGGCAAGCATGGTGCCAGCGGCTTTTGCTGCTGGTGAAGAGAAAGTCCTGACCATCGGTGTCGATCAGGAAGCGGTTGGACTTGACCCACATATAGTCACGTCATTTTCATCTCACCGCCGTGTGGATCTTTTGTATAACAAACTGGTCCGCCACGATGAAAATCTGAAAATCGTGCCTGACCTTGCGGAATCCTGGGAAATTCCGGACAACCAGACCTACATTTTCAATCTGCGCAAGGGCGTGAAGTTCCATGATGGCACCGAAATGACGGCGAAAGACGTAGAATTTTCACTCAACCGGGTGCTGGATCCCAAAACGGCCTCGCCGGGCAGGTCCTATATCTCCACAATAAAAAGCATCGAAGTGCTTGGAACCTACAAGGTAAAAGTAGTGCTGTCCGCGCCGCTCGCTTCTTTCCTTGAAGGCCTTGCCAGCAACAACTGCGCAATTGTTTCCAAAGCCGCGGTCGAAAAATACGGAAATCTGCAGAAGGTGGCGGTTGGAACCGGCGCATTCATGCTCAAGGAATGGATTCCCGACAATTCCATGACCCTGGTCAAGAATCCTGAATACTTTGAAAAGGGACTGCCGTATCTCGACAAGATCATATTCCGTGTCATTCCTGAGCAGGCTTCGCTCCTGGCGGGCATCAAAGCGGGCACGCTCGATATGGCTCAGATCAATGATGCAAGCACGGTCCTCCTGGCAAAACGGGACACCAGCATTGCGGTCATGCAGAAACCGGGCATCAATGTGCGCACTTTCGGTTTCAATACGACCCGCAAGCCATTTGATGACGTACGGGTTCGCCAGGCTCTTTCACTGGCTATCGACAGAAACGAAATTGTAACGGTGGCGGAATTCGGCATGGCCCAGCCAACCGGACCTATCCCCGCCGGCGCGACACAATGGGCTCTGCCGCTCAACAAGCTCCCCAACTTCACGCCTGATTACGCGAAAGCCAAGGCCCTGCTTGCCGAAGCCGGTTTCCCCAACGGCTTTACCTTCAAGATTGTCACGGCGAATTCCTTTGAAGGCGGTTTGTCCGTCGCGCAGGTTGTCCAGAATCAGCTTAAAAAAATCGGCGTCAACGCGGAACTCGAGGTGGTTGAATGGGGCATGTATATTGACCGCTGGGTTAAGCGAGATTTTGATTCCATGGTGGAACTCCGCGGCGGCAGCGGCGAACCTGACCGCTTCCTGTACCGGACTATCCATTCAACAGGCGGCGTCAATAACTTCCTTTTCAAGGATGCCGATGTAGACCGGCTTCTTGACAAGGGACGTGTCCTGACCAGTTATGCAGAGCGTAAGCCAGTGTATGACGAGCTGCAGATTGTTCTTGCCCAAAAAGCGCCGATTATTTTCCTGTATTGCCCGTTTGAAACCCATGTCATGACAAAACAAGTAAAGGGCTTCAAGCAGGTAGGCTATGGCAGTCTGTACTATCTGATTCAGACACAGAAATAAGCATCTCTCGAGTGCTTTAAGGTTTGTGCTCCCATGAATCGCCGGCCATGCTGGCTCTCCAGCAAAGCTGGCGATTCTTTCATATCGTACGAGGATGAATACCGATGGGTCGATATATTTTCCGCCGACTGATTTCACTCATACCGGTCTTGCTTGGTGTTTCAATAATTGTGTTTTTTCTTGTCCGCCTGATACCAGGCTCGGCTCTGCAGATGTACCTGGGAACGCAGGTAGAAGCGACGCCGGAACAAATGGAAGAACTGCGCCGCATTTTCGGCGAAGACAGGCCGGTTCCGGTACTCTATGTTGAATGGCTTGGGCGGCTGCTCCAGGGAGATTTGGGGTATTCGCTGCGCACCGGCCGAGAGGTTCTGCCGGATATCCTGCAAAGACTGCCGCTCTCCATGGAGCTGACGTTTTACGCGCTCTTTCTTTCGCTGATCATCGGTATTCCGCTCGGTATTCTTTCAGCCCTGAAGCATGACCCGGCAACGGATGTTGCAATCCGGATAACAGGTTTGCTGGGGCTGTCATTGCCGCAATTCTGGCTGGCTTCGCTGATGGTTATCGCGTTTTCCGGATTCCGCGGGTGGATTCCGATGGGAAATTATATCGGATTTCTGAAATCACCCCTTGAAAACCTCAGAATGCTCTTCCTGCCTTCGCTTGCGATTGGCATCGGGCTGGCGGCAGTCATCATGCGCTACACGCGCAACAGCATGCTGGAAGTCATGCAGATGGATTATATCCGGACAGCTCAGGCAAAGGGCCTGGCCAAGCGTGTTGTCATTGTGCGGCACGCGCTCAGAAATGCGATACTTCCGGTCATCACTGTCGCTGGCTTCAATACGGGCTACCTGCTTGGCGGCGCCATTGTCATCGAAGAAGTCTTTGCACTGCCCGGCATGGGCAGGCTTGCGCTGTACGCGATCTATCAGCGGGATTATTCGCTGATTCAGGGAATCGTGCTGATCATTGCGACAATGTTTGTCCTGGTCAACTTGATTACCGACCTCATCTATGCCGCGGTGGACCCGCGGATTCGGCTTGATACAAAGGAGGGCTGAGATATGTCGAGGCTTCTGAAAAACCCGATTGCCCTCGTCGGTCTGATCATCATTTTGCTGTATGTCCTCATCACGGCAGTTTCCCAATTCTGGCTGCCTTTCGATCCTTTGCAGATGGATGTGGCGCATATCATGGAGCCGCCTTCATTCAAGACTGGGCATCTTTTCGGCACTGATGAATTCGGGCGCGATATTCTGACCAGGATTATGAAAGGTGCCGGCGTATCCTTGCTGATCGCAATTTCAGCAACCCTGATTGGCGCGACGATCGGTACATTCATGGGAGTGTGGGCAGGATTTCTCGGCGGGGCATGGGATCACTGGATCATGCGGCTTGCTGATGTCCTGTTTTCCTTTCCCTCGTTACTGCTTGCCATCTTTGTTATGGCTATTCTTGGCGAGAAAACCTACAACGTCATTATCGCGATATCCATTGTGTATATTCCGCAGTTTGCGCGGGTGAGCCGAGGCGCGGTGCTGGCGATAAAAAATAACGAATTTGTCAGGGCAGCTTTTTCCAGCGGAGCTGACCGGCGTTTTGTCCTTTCACGCCACCTCCTGCCGAACATCATGATGCCGGTTATTGTCCAGAGTTCGCTCTCCCTCAGTGTCGCCATCCTTTTGGAATCCGCCCTGAGCTTTCTCGGCCTCGGTGTCCAGCCGCCGAATCCATCATGGGGGAATATGCTGAGCGGCGCCCGCAAAGTGATGCTGCTGGCGCCCTGGACTGCCCTCTATCCCGGCCTTGCCATCATGGGGTTGGTGCTGGGATTCAATCTTCTGGGCGATGGCTTGCGCGACATTCTCGATCCGCGTCTGCGAAATATAAAGTAGGAGGAAGCGATGTTCGACAAGAAAGAAACGGTGCTCAGCGTTCGCAACCTCGGGACCCGCTTCATGACTTCGTCAGGAACCGTAAAGGCTGTGGATGGCGTTTCGTTCGATGTTCATAAAGGCGAAATTTTCGGCATTGTCGGCGAATCGGGTTCAGGAAAAAGTGTCACCAACCTTTCCATTCTCCGCTTGATTCCTTCGCCGCCGGGCAAAATTGTCGAAGGACAGATCATTCTGAAAGGAAAGAATCTGCTTGAAGCGAATGAAAACGAATTGCAGATGATCCGGGGCGGCAATGTTTCGATGATTTTTCAAGATCCCATGACCTCCCTCAACCCGCTGCTGAAAGTTTCGGTGCAGATAGCGGAAGTTCTGGAACTTCACCATGGGCTTTCGCGCAAAGAAGCTGAAAAGAAAGTTGTGGAGCTTCTGAAGGCGGTCGGTATACCGGACGCTGAACGAAGGGCGCAGGAATATCCGCACCAGTTTTCAGGCGGCATGCGGCAGCGGGTGATGATCGCCATGGCTATCGGCTGTAATCCTGATGTGCTGATCGCTGACGAGCCGACGACAGCCCTCGATGTCACTATTCAAGCACAGATTCTGGATTTGATCCGGCGTCTTTCGGATTCCCGCACCATGTCGGTGATTCTCATAACCCATGATCTGGGGGTGGTAGCGGGTATGTGCGATACGGTGGCTGTCATGTATGCAGGTCGAATTGTGGAGCAGTCCGCGGTTGATCCGCTTTTCCGTGAACCGCGGCATCCGTATACGCAGGGGTTGCTGGCATCGGTGCCGCGGCTCGATTCCGCATGGAGCGAACGGCTGTATTCAATACCGGGTGCGCCGCCCAATCTGGCCGATCTGCCCGCAGGATGCGCGTTTGCGCCGCGCTGTGCCTATGCCTTGCCGGTGTGCCGGAATGCATATCCGCCGCTGACAGAAATGGATGACGGCCAGGGCGGGAAACGCTTGGTCCGCTGTTGGCTCCACACCAGCGAAAACTCCGGAGAACAGCAATGAATTCAGCAAACACAACACCGCAGCCATTGCTCGAGGTGAAAAATCTCAAGGTTTATTTCCCTATTGAAAAAGGAATTATTGTCAGGAAAAGGATTGGGTGGCTCAAGGCGGTGGATGATGTCAGCTTTGCGGTGAACGAGGGCGAGGCTGTCGGCCTTGTCGGGGAATCCGGCTGCGGTAAATCGACAACCGCCCTGGCCATAGCTCATCTGCAGAAAATTACTGATGGGCACATCCTGTTTGAAGGCCGGGATTTGAGCGCCATGCCGGCGGGGAAGCTCTATGCTGAGCGCCGTAACTTCCAGATGGTGTTTCAGGATCCCTATTCTTCGCTTGATCCCCGAATGACCGCGTTTGATACCATTGCGGAACCGCTGAGAATCCAGGTGCGCCGGGGAACCATGGCGCTGAGCGAAGCGGAAATTCGTGACAAAGTGCTGGATTTGATGGACAAGGCGGGGCTTTCCCGGACATTTTCCAACCGCTATCCGCATGAATTTTCAGGGGGCCAGCGGCAGCGTATCGGGATTGCCCGGGCTCTGGCGCTCTCGCCGAAGCTCGTTATCGCGGATGAGCCGGTCAGTGCGCTCGATGTTTCCATACAGTCGCAAATCCTCAATCTGATGAAGGACTTGCAGAATGAGCTAGGATTAACCTATCTCTTTATAGCGCATAATCTTGCAGTGGTTGAGTACTTCTGCCGCCGGATTGTGGTAATGTATCTCGGCACGATTGCGGAAATTGCCCCTTCTGAAATGCTGTATAGCGAGCCTCTGCATCCCTATACGCAGGCGCTTTTGTCCGCCGTTCCCATTCCCGATCCGCCCCGTGAACGCCAGCGGTCCCGCATCCTGCTGAAAGGCGACGTTCCATCGCCAAGCGCGGAGCGGCAAGGCTGTCCATTCAAGGAGCGCTGTGCTTCCGCAATGGCGATCTGCGCAACCCAGCGTCCTGATCTGCTCGAGGCAAGGCCTGGGCATCAGGTTGCCTGCCATTTATATGGGCAGAAAGGAAATACCGATGGCAATCATCATTGAAGACGCTTTTCCTGGCGATATCCTCCGCTGTGCTCAAATCGCCTGCGACAGCGAGATTGGCAGGCGGTACGGTTTTGTTCAGGAAAGCCTCGCGGCGCGGATGCAGGAGCGGCTCATTGGCGGCGATGTGATCCTGGTTGCCCGCGAAACGGAACAGGCTGCACCGGATATCGCCGGTTTTGCCTGGATTGACCTGAAAGGCGGATTCGGCCAGTCGCCCTATCTCAAACTGATTGCCGCAAATCCCGCCAGGCGAAGCAGCGGCGTCGGTTCTCGTTTGCTTGCGGCCTTTGAAGCCCGGACGCATGGACGCGGTCGGGCCTGGCTGCTGCTCTGCTCCGATTTTAACACGCAGGCGATTCGATTTTATGAAAACCATGGCTATGCGGTTGTCGGGGCTTTGCCTGATTTTGCCAAAGACGGGATTACCGAAATGGTTTTATACAAGCTTCAGGAACATTGAACATGGAACGCATAGACCGGATCACCCTCGATGCCATAGACCGGCAGCTCTTTGCCGGCGCGGTGATCCGACTGGAACAGGATGGCGAAACTCGCTATGAGAAAGCCTTTGGATATTCGCTGAAGACTGCTGAGCGACAGGTTCCGATGACTGTTGAAACGCTGTTTGACCTGGCTTCGCTGACCAAACTCTTTACCGCGACTGCCGTGCTGACACTTGTCAGCAAGGGAAAGCTCGAACTTGATGTGCCGCTTGCTGATGCGGCTGGGGGCAAATTTGCCGCCCAGTTTGCGATGAATGTTTCGAGCCAGCTTCCAAGGGTTTCCGCGATGCTGAAAACGACGACTGTCCGGGATTTGCTGACGCACGCCAGCGGCATTCATTACTGGTATCCATTCTACGCGGATGGCGTGGGGAGCAGTTTTGCTTCAATTCTGGAAACCGTTCTGACCCGTTTTCCTCAACAGAAAACGACAATATATTCAGATATCAACTTCATGCTGGCGGGCATGCTGGCTGAGCAGGCGGGCGGGATGGCATTGAATAAAGCAATGGCCACGCTTGTGTGCAGGCCGCTTGCGTTGGAGTGCTGCGCTTATCGCCCTACACCCGCTCAGAATACTGCCTTCGCGGCGACGGAGTTCGGCAATCGGATTGAAATGAAAATGGTGGCGGAACTTGGGCTCCGGTTTTCGGGCTGGCGGCCGCTGGATCAGCCTATCATGGGGGAGGCGGATGACGGCAATTGTCGCTATTTCTTTGGCGGCACCGCTGGCCATGCCGGCCTTTTTGCGACCGCGAGGGACCTTTGCAGGCTGGGAACTTTGTATGCCGGCAACGCTGTCCCGGGTTTTCTCCCGGAAGCACTTCTGAAGGAAGCAGTCACTGATTATGGCAATGGGCGCGGGCTTGGTTTCCAGTTTGGCCCCCGCTATCCGGATGGCTGCGGACACACAGGTTTTACCGGTACATTCCTGTATGTTAACCCCGGCAGAAGGCTTTCCTTGAGCATTCTTACCAATCGCCTGCATGTTCCGGAGCCGCAGAACATCGATCCGTTCCGCGAGGCGATTACAGAGACGGCGCTGGAAATGGCCGGAAAGCAATAAAGGGCGAAGCGCTTTCGGTGAAATCATTGCTCAAAAAGCAAGTCTTCATAAAGGTTTAAGAGCGGCCATCAAGCCTAGTTTTTCAAAACTCGATTTCAATTTTAAAAATCAACTTGACCGCTCAATAATTATCCCCTAAAATGCTATAATTATACTCGCCGGGGTCAGGAATTGGCCGGAAACTGGCAAAAGGAGTCTGTATGAAGAAATTATTCGTTCTGCTGATGGCACTTGCCGTCGTGTTCGGCGCAGGAGCACAGAACAAGGCTGGCTGGCCGGAGCAGCTGAAATTTATGGCAGGACCTCCTGGAGGCAACTGGTTCGCGCTTGGAACGGCGCTTTCTGAAATGTGGAGCAAGGCTGTATTACAGACGACTTCTTCGACAGGCGGCGGAGTTGCCAATATTCTGAACACCGATGCTAAAAAAGGTGATTTTGGATTCTCCGTCACTTCGCTGGTCGGTGCGGCAATCGCGGGCGAAGAGGATTTTACCGGAAAAGCGGTAAAAAACACCGTGGTCATGGCAAACCTCTATACACAGTTTACTTATTTTATTGTGAGAAAAGATTTTGCTGATAAAAATGGTATCAAGACTTTTGACGATATGATCAATGGCAATGTTCCTGTCCGTTTTGCAACCTTGAAGCCAGGAACAGCGTCCGAGTTTGTCATCAAAGCGCTTTTCAAAAAAGGCTATGGCACCGATTACGACAAGCTCAAGAAAAAAGGCTGGACCTTCGAGTTTACTTCGTATGAAAACGGCACGGACCTGATCGCGGACAATCACCTCGATTGTTTTGCCTTCTCGGTAGGACGCGTTGCAAGCGTTGTCATGAACATTGAAAACTCCACCCCGATCTATATTCTTCCGGTTGGGCAAAAAGCTTTGGATGCTTTGGCTCAAGCCTATGGAACGACAACATTTACCGTTGAGCCAGGTATCTACAAGAGTGTTAAAACTCCTATCAAAACCGTCGGCGATTACACATGTATCGTCATTCGCAAAGATCTGCCGGATTCATTGGTGTATGAGCTGAACAAAGCGCTGTGGGCTAACAAGTCCAGCCTGGCCATGGCAGTTCAGGATATCAATGAGCTTAACCCCAAAGAAGCGCTGCCCGAAGGGGTGCCTGCGCACCCTGCTTCGGTTCAGTTCTGGAAGACTGCAAAATAGCTTCGGCAAACCCGCCGCGTTGAAATTGCGGCTGGTGTTAGAATTGGCTTTGCGGATTTTTAGAAGCTTCAGTCAATACTTTTCAAGGCCGGGGCATGACTCCGGCCTTGAAATTTTCCCATTTTCCTAAGTTTCCTTAAGCCAGGGAGCAAGCATGCGCAAGGTTGAAGGTTTCGCGAAAAAAAGCATTTATGTGTATGTCGTTTTAATTGGATTGTTTCATATCTATACTTCCGTTTTTGGCAATTTTGAAGCTTATCTGCAGCGGGCATTGCATCTTACGATGATTCTACCGCTTGTTTTCCTTCTGTGGCCGATAAGCAAGAAAGCTCCGTCCGATAGGATTCCCTGGTATGATATGGTTCTCGCGGGTCTTTCTTTTGCTCCCGGGGTGTACATCGTCATCAATTACTGGGCGATTACGACAAGAATTGTACAAATAGACCCGCTGACGTCGACGCAGATAGTATTGGGGGCTTTGCTTATTGTGCTCCTGCTTGAAGCGGCTCGGAGAATTGTCGGCTTGCCGATCATGTTTATCGCGCTGGTTTCCATCCTGTACATGTTGTTCGGCAAATACATTCCCGGTCTTTTTCAGGGCATTTCATTTACGCCGGCAGAGATTATCGAACAGGCTTTTTTAACGGATGAAGGTATTTTTTCTTCTCCGCTGGGGGTATCCGCCACCTATGTCATGGTTTTCCTGATTTTTGGCGGGTTTTTGGAAAAAAGCGGTGTGGGGGAATTTTTCATGCAATTTGCCCAGGCGTTTACCGGTACTCAACCGGGCGGGCCTGCGCTGATTGCCGTAACTTCTTCATGTCTTTTCGGTTCCATCTCCGGTTCAGCTGTCGCGAATGTGTATGGAACAGGCACCTTTACCATTCCGCTCATGAAGAAAATTGGCTATCCAAGTTATTTTGCGGGGGCTGTCGAAGCGGTAGCCTCAACTGGCGGCCAGATAATGCCGCCTATTATGGGAGCCGGCGCATTCCTTATGGCTTCATTCCTTGGATTGCCTTATAAAACCATTATGATAGCAGCAATCCTGCCGGCACTCATGTACTACGGCGCCGTCTTTTTAATGGTACGGCTGGGAGCGCACAAGAATCATCTGAAAGGTCTCAGTCAGGAAGAATTGCCTTCAAAGCGGGCGGTAGCTAAAAAATCTTTCATGGTAATTCCGCTTGTCGGGATTGTTTATTTCCTGATGACAGGCGCGACGCCCATGAAAGCCGCCATCATCGGCATTATCCTGGCCTGGCTCATATCGTTTTTCAATCCCAAAGCGGAACTGGATCAGGGAAAGAAGAAACTCTCATATCTAGCGGGAGCTGTTGTATCAGCGGTTTTTGTCGCGCTGGTCTTTTTCCCGGGGATTTCAGATTCGATCTTTAAAACGAAATTGAGCATAGTTCCTGTAGTAATTCTTTTCATTGCAGTAACATACTTGAATGGCGGCATGAATATACAGGATGTCATTGACGCAATTTATGAAGGCGCCAAGGGGATTCCGTTAATCGCGATTGCCTGCGCGACAGCAGGCATTGTCCTTGGTGCGGTTGCTCTGACAGGAATCGGCGGCAAACTTGTCGGCTTTGTACTTTCATTTGCCAAAGACGCGCCCCTGCTCGGCCTCGCGCTGGTCATGCTTATTTCAATATTCCTTGGAATGGGGCTTCCGACCACCGGTGCGTATATCCTTGGTTCCGCTTTGGGCGCACCGATCCTGGTCAAGATGGGTTTTTCTCCCCTTGCGTCCCATATGTTTGTATTCTATTTTGCGGTCATATCGAATATTACTCCTCCGGTTGCGCTTGCGGCCTTTGCGGCCAGTTCTATATCAGGAGCTTCGCCCAACAAGATAGGCTTCCAAGCGATGCGGCTCGGATTCCTCGCTTTTATAGTCCCCTTTGCCTTCTGCTATGATCCCGGCTTGTTGCTGCAGGGGACTCTTGCGGTAAACCTCTTGGCTATTGTGTCAGGCATCATTGCCTTGTTTGCATTCGGATATTTCTGGATGGGGTATATAACCAGACCGATTTCCTGGCCGATACGAATAGTGCTGGCTTTTGCCGGTGTCATCGCCTTGTTCCCAAATAACCTTTATGTCCTTGGAGCAGGTATTCTGGTTGGAGGATCATTCCTCTATTCGAAACTGATATTGGAAAAGAGACCGGCGTAAAAGCTGTGCATCGGCGGCGGCTCTTGAAAAGGTTTTGCGTCTGACAGAGCTGCGGGAGGTATTCCATGAAATGGCGGCTTGATGGCGACGTGCTTTATGTGGTCATGAGGGCGGGAGAAGTATTCCCGCGCGATGTTCTGCCGCTTTTCATGGGGAAAATCGGGGCTGACAGCGCAGCTGCTGGGCCGCAGCTATCCAGGCCGACCGGCATCATCCTGACCGGACTTGGCATGGTGAAAAATGTCGAACTAGGGCTTGGCTGGTACAAGGACAAAGAAGTTGGGTATGAGCGGGATTTCATTTCCGAGCCGAATGAATTGCTGGCGTTGAGCGGCTTTTTTATCAAGGATACCGAGAGACCTTGTCATATCCACGCGGTGCTCGGAGGCAGGGAGAGCATGGCAAGAGGCGGTCATCTTTTTTCCTGCGAAGTATTTACCTTTTTGGAGATGGCTGTCCGGATGGAAGATACGCCTTTGTTCCGCCAAATGGTTGACGGGCTTCCGGAACTTTCTTGGTAAAGGAAAAAGCGATGGAACGATGTCCCTGGTGCGGTTCTGATCCTCTGTATATCGAATATCATGATAAAGAATGGGGCACCCCGGTTCATGACGAGCGCAAGCATTTCGAATTTCTCCTCTTGGAAACCCAGCAGGCTGGACTTTCCTGGCTGACCATTTTGAAAAAGCGGGAAGCCTACCGTGAAGCATTCCATAATTTTGAGCCGGAACGAGTGGCGCGACTTTCCGAGGCGGATGTGGCGCGCATGCTGGAAAACCCCGGGATTGTCAGAAACCGGCGAAAACTTGCGGCCGCTGTGGTGAATGCCCGGCATTTTCTAGAAATTCAGGAAAAATACGGCAGTTTTGATGCCTGGATTTGGGATTTTGTGGATGGCCGTCCCGTCAATCACGGCCGGAAATGCCTCGCCGACCTGCCGGTCACGACGGAGCTTTCTGACACAATCAGCGCCGAGCTGAAACAAATGGGTTTCGCATTTGTTGGTTCAACAACGATTTACGCACATCTTCAGGCAATTGGAATGGTCAATGACCACCTTGTTTCGTGTTTCAGGTGGAAGGAGCTTTCATGATGAATCTTGTGTCCGCTATGGAAACTCGTGTTTCAACACGGACTTTCGATGGAAAGCCGCTGTCCAGCGAGGAACAGGCGGCGCTGGAAAACCTTCTGCAGGATGTTGAGCGGGCTGAGAAACCTGACTTTCTCCAGCCGGTCCGGTTGACCTTGCATACCGGGCCGGGCGCTAAAATGGGAACTTTCGGGCTAATAACCAGCGCCGCGGGCTTTCTGGTCCCAGCGGTGCGAAATGCGCCTTTCGCCATGGAAAGCGTGGGGTACAGCCTGGAGCTGGCCATTCTGGGCGCTGCCAGTCTGGGCATCGGTTCCTGCTGGATAGGCGGTGTTTTCAGCAGGGCCAGGGCGAATGAAGCAGCGCGCGCGGGCAAGGATGAACTGGTACCGGTTATCGCTGCGCTTGGTCATCCGGCGAGCCAGCGGAGTCTGGCGGATCGAATTGTCACCGGTGCTGCGCAGTCCCGTGTCCGCAAGCCATTGTCGGAAATTTTCTTTCCGATTGCTGCTCAGCCGCACGGCGGCGCTGATGCGGGCAAGGAAGCGGTTTCCGCGGTCCAGCTCTCAGCTCCCTGGGATACCATTCTGGAGATGGTTCGAATTGCGCCTTCGGCATCCAACAAACAGCCCTGGCGAATTGTCCAGGTTTCGGAAACTCCGCAGTTCGTCTTTTTTATGGAAGAAAACTACCGCTACAACAACAGTCTGGGCGATGTACACCTGCAAAACATCGATATGGGCATTGCGATGTGCCATTTTGATGCGGCGGCTGAAGCTTGCGGTCTTGCAGGGACATGGCAGCCGCTTGCGGAGAACAGGGGTGCCGGCTCGTCTGCTGAAGATGAAAAGACCAGCACGGCGCTCGCGTTTGGCAGGTCCCGCGGCTGGAAACCGATCGCCGTCTGGCAGCAGAAGCGCTGACCTTTGCCTTTTCAGCGGGGATTCATTATTTTCTTTCTCATACAGGAATGTGTATTCGACATTCCACAAAGATGAAATTGGAGGAAGAAAATGATTTCCACGAAAATGGCTGACCGGATAAATCTTCAGATCAACCGCGAGATGTTCTCAGCGTATCTTTACATGGCGATGTCTGCCCGCATGACTGAAATGGGCTACACCGGCATCGGCAAATGGCTCATGATTCAATACCATGAGGAAATGTTCCATGCCATGAAATTTGCCAAATACCTGCAGGATCAGGGCGCTTCAGTCAAGCTGGACAAGCTTGATACGCCGGATTTTCCGGAAAAAACCGTCAAGGAACTGTTTCAGCATGTGCTCAAGCATGAGCAGTGGGTAACCGCAAGCATCCGCGAAATGGTCGAACTTGCCCGCACCGAAAAAGATTACGCTACGGAAAACCTTCTGAACTGGTACATCGATGAGCAGGTCGAAGAAGAGAAAAACGCCACGGAAATTCTGCAGGCGATCGACCTGATTGGCAACAATGCCCAGGGCTTGTTCATGCTGAATGTCGAACTCGGCAAGCGTGACAACCATGCTCCGCTGGACTTCACCAAGGCATAATTCTCAGCGTCTCAAGCAGATTTTGACGAGCAAAGCCCTTCGCCTGAATTGGTGAGGGGCTTTTTTTGCGCGCCCGTTCTCGCTATTCTTGAACCCATGCAGGAAATTCTTTTTCGGAGCACCGTGGGCGGAACAGATGCGCCGGTGCCAGCAGAAACCGCGATTGCCGAGGGCATGCCTGCCGATGGCGGGCTCTATGTGCCTGTTTCATTTCCGAGATTGCCGGACCGTGTTTTTTCGCCGGAGCCGCTTTCTTATGCCGAATTGGCATTTCTCGTGATGAAGCCGTATTTTTCCGGCTGGGACGAGGCGGTTTTGAAGGACATTCTCCGCAAAGCCTATGATCTAAATACCGAGGCGGGGCGGGAGCCGTATTTTGATACCGGCGAAGTGGCGCCCCTTGTGCCGCTGGAAGGCATTGCTCAAAGCCCCGGTGCCCGGGTCTTTGTCCTGGAGCTGTTTCACGGCAGAACCTGCGCGTTCAAGGATATGGCGCTCAGCGTGCTAGGCGGGCTTATTCATCACAGCCTGGAGCGGCTGGGCAGGCATGAGCCGCTTGCCATTCTGACTGCCACCTCGGGTGATACCGGGTCGGCTGCTCTGGAGGGCCTTGCCGGAGTTCCCGGGCTGAAGACCGCCGTTGTGTACCCGCATGCGGGAACCAGTGAAATCCAGCGTCTCCAAATGGTGACAACGACCCCTGAAAACCGCCTTGTTCTCGGATTGGAAGGCAATTTCGACGATGCGCAGAGCGCGGTTAAAGCCATTTTTGCAAGCGCTGCAACATCAGCGGATTTTGCGGGCATCAGGCTTTCTTCGGCTAATTCGATCAATATTGGAAGGCTCTTGCCGCAAATTGTGTATTATGTCAAGGCTTGGCGGGACCTCTCGGCGCAGGGTGCGCTAGGCCGTGATGGGCGGATGAATGTCGCAGTGCCGACCGGAAATTTCGGCGACCTTCTGGCCGCAAAATACGCCAAGGAAATGGGCCTGCCGATCGGAACACTGGTCTGCGCGTCCAATGCGAACAAGGTGCTGGCGGATTTTTTTGCGACCGGTGTCTATGACCGCTGCCGGACGCTGGTTAAAACGGACAGTCCTTCCATGGACATCCTCGTGTCCAGCAATCTGGAGCGCCTTGTCTTCCTTGCGGCCGGGCAGAATCCGGAACGGGTCAAAACCTTGATGAGCAACCTGAAAACCAAGGGAGTTTTCAAACTGAATCGAAAGGAAATGGCATATCTGGCGGATTTTGAGGCTGGCTGGTGCAGCGACTACTCGGCTGGCTCGGCTATTTCCAAGGCATGGTCAGTGTGGCGTGTGTTGCTGGACCCCCATACTGCGACGGCGCTGGATGTTGTTCTGCAGAAAGAACATATCCTCAAGGATGGCACGCCGCTCGTCATTGCGGGTACGGCTTCTCCCTATAAATTCCCCCGGGCCTGCTCCGAGGCGCTTGGCTTTGCGCACGCCGGCAGCACAGCTTTGGGAGATCTGGAGTGCGCGCTTGAGCTAGAAGCGAAAACCGGCGTTGCCATGCCGCGCCAGTTGAAAGAGCTGTCCGCTAAAACCGTCCATCACCGCAAAGTTGTCACCAAGGAAGCGCTTGCGGGCGAGCTGGCTCAATTTTTTCGGAATAAATCTGAATAACAAGGAACAGGCATGATACGGATATCGGTACCGGCAACCAGCGCCAACATCGGCGCCGGCTTTGATACTCTGGGCATTGCCCTTGCGCTCCCGGCATTTTTCAATGTCGAGCCTGCAGACACCACTAGCATCAGCGGCTGCCCCGTGGAATTTCAAACTGAAGACAACCTTTTTCTGCGTTCGATGCGAAAAGCGAACGAGATCCTCGGCTATAAGAACCGGCCTATACGGCTTCATATCGAATCAGCCATTCCGGTTGCGAGAGGGCTGGGCTCCAGCGCGGCGCTGACCGTCGGCGGTGTCCTCGCCGCGATGCGGCGCGGAGGTGCTGGGACTGCCGAGCCCTTATCTGCCGATGAAAAGGCGCTCGCGCTGCGGATCGCGACCCTAATTGAAGGGCACCCCGACAACGCCGCGCCGGCTCTCATGGGCGGCTTCTGCGCTTCAATGATTCTCGCAGGCGCTGACAGCGCCGTGCCTGCTGTCCCTGCAGTGCATGTCGGAGCAAGCCCGGTAGCCGAGTCCTGGACATTCCACGCACTGATTCCGCCTTTCGAACTTTCCACCGCGCTGGCGCGTGCCGCTTTACCGGCTTCCGTGAGCCTGCATGACGCGGTTTTCAACATCAGCCACGCGGTCATGACCGCCCTGGCCTTTGCCCGCGGCGATGCAAGCCTGCTGGCGGGCTCGGTTCAGGATTTGCTCCATCAGCCATATCGAAAAAGCCTGATTCCCGGCTACGATGCCGCCATGGATGCCTGCAGGCAGGGCGGAGCGGATGCGGTCTGGCTGTCAGGCGCAGGTCCCACGATCATGGCGGTTGCGGCGGATCAGGAACAATCCGGAAAGCTTTCAGCCAGCCTGGATGAATTTTGCCGGGTCCAAGGCTGGAAACACCTAGCGCTGAAACCCGACAACCGTGGAGCTGAGGTACACGATGCCTGAAACACCAGGGCGTTCCCCAGATTTTCCGCCCAATGCGCCCAGCTCCGCCTGGCCGCTGCGCTCCGCCGCAATTCGGCTGGAAAGTAAATTCGGCCCGATTTTCCTCATCTGGGATCTTGAAAGCCAAACGCTTCAGCGCGTTTGGATAGCTCAGGATGGTTCTGCCGGGGACATCGGCGCTGTTCTGGCCATGAAAGTGTCCGGAGCTCCGGAGCTTGTCAGAACAGCGGCAGCTTTTATCGAAGCGCTTCTGTCGGGGGCCGGCAGAGCATTTGTTTTTCCGCTGGAGCTTATTCCCCTCCAGCAATGCCCCGGTTTTCAGCGCAAAATCCTTTCGGCCGAGCATGCGATTCGACCTGGAACGGTAAGCACCTATGCCCGGCTCGCCGAAGCCGCAGGCTACCCGGGCGCGGGACGGGCAGTCGGCTCCGCCCTTTCCCACAACCCTTTCCCGCTCCTAATCCCCTGCCATCGCACCATCAGAAGCGACGGCAGTCTCGGCGGATACCAGGGCGGACTCGCCATGAAACGCTATCTGCTCGAACAGGAAGGGATTTCGTTCCTGAATAATGGAAAAGTTGACCTGAAATGCGTACCTTATGGTATATGAAAGAAGCCGAGCACACTTGCAAAAACGGCTTCTTGTGAAAAGGCTTTATCGATGAGGAATTAACGAGAGGAAAAACGATGAGAATGCCCGCCCTTTTTATAGGCCATGGCTCTCCCATGAACATATTTCTCGAAGGACCTTATGCGGCAGATTTGCGAGAACAGGCGGAAAGCATGCCAAGACCGGCCGCAATTCTGGTCATATCGGCCCACTGGACAACACCCCAGCTCCGCGTCACTGCCTCCGCCGCCCCGCGGCAGCTCTATGATTTTATCGGTTTTCCTGAAGAGTTTTATAAATTCACCTATGAGACGCCTGGCGATCCAATACTGGCCGGCAGAATTGCGTCGCTTTTGGAGACAGCCGGCAAACCCTGTACGCAGGATCCAACTCGAGGCATTGACCATGCCGCCTGGGCAATCCTTTCGCACATGTATCCCGAAGCGGATATCCCCGTTCTCGAACTCAGCCTGAGCTATCACCTTCCCCCGCTGGAGTGGTTCGATATTGGCAAAGCACTTTCGCCGCTCCGCGAAGAAGGCATCCTGATCATCGGCTCCGGCAACCTTGTGCACAATCTCTATGAATTCGACTATGAAATGAACGTCCAGCCATATCCATGGGCTGTCGCCTTCAATACACTCGTCAAAGAAAAGCTCGCGAAAAAGGACAAAACAGCCTTAGCTGCGTATGCGGAAACCGTGCCGGAGTCAAAACAGGCAGTCCCGACCCCGGATCACTATCTGCCGCTTCTGGCCGCTGCCGGCACCATGGAAAGCATGGAAAGCGCCGTTGTCTTTCATGAGTCCTTCCAAAACGGAAGTATCGCCATGACAAGCTTTATTTTTGCCTGAAATTGTGCAGTAAAAACGCGGGGTAACGCCAGCTATGAAAAAGCCAGCCAGTGAAAAACAGCCCATTGAAAATCAGGTCAGTGAAAAACCAGCCGCCAAGAAACCCAAGCACGATATCCGCCTGGACATCCAGACCCTGTATTATGCAACCCAGAACAAACAGATCGGCTTCTGGGCCAAATTTTGGACAGGCCTTGCCATTGCCTACGCCCTTTCGCCAATAGACCTGATACCCGATTTTATCCCTGTGCTCGGTATGCTCGACGACGCCCTGATTCTGCCGGTTTTCATTTATTTAGCCTTCAAGTCGATACCGCCCGAAATAATCGAAGAAAGCCGAAAAAAAGCACAGACTGAACCGCTCAATCTCGCCAAAAACTGGAAAGGCGCCCTGCTGGTGCTCAGTATTTGGGGACTCTTGCTCTTTGCGATTATCAAAGCGTTTTTCGTAAAATAACGACACAGCGCTCTTCTTCCAGGAAAGGCACCCAGACGGGTAAAATTGCCGCTTTTGCGGCAGCCTCGGCAAAAAACTTATCCTCGCCGAGCTCTGCAAGCTCAATTTTAGCATTCAGCATTTTTCCTTTGTAGGCAAACAGCGCGCCGCCCGGCGCGAGCGCTTTCCAGACAGTCTTGAACAGCTTGGTTTCTGAAAAAGGCCTGAAAGCCCGGAACGTGACCACCTGATGCCCCCCCGCCGCGCGTTCGATTTCGCTTTCTTCTATCGAAACATTCTCCAGCTGGAGCAAGGCTTTCTGGTTTTCCAGAAACGTGATGCGCTTCCCCATGCGGTCAATCAGCCTGAACTGCCGATCCGCAAGGACAATACTCAAGGGAATCCCCGGAAGGCCGGCGCCTGTGCCGATATCCGAAACCACCGCATTCCTGCCCGGGCCCATTCTCACATCGCATTCTTCCAGCAAATCCACAAGGATGCGCCACGGGGCGAGGCTGTCCAGAATATGCTTGACGATTAAATCCTCGCCCTCGGCCTTGACCAGCCCGTAAACCGGATTCCAGCGTTCGAGCTCATGCGTATAGGTAATAAGCCGGTGAACCATCACGCCCGAATAGGGAATATCCAGGGCCGCCAGGCCGCGCACCAGCAACAAGTCGTTCTGAGTCATGAAAGAATTGTACCTGCCAGCGCGCGGATAGTCCACTATGTTTTTTCATATCGAATTTTACTCGGCCGCCAGCCGGGGTGATTGACAAGTTCGAGCTTTTCCATCGATACTGAAATCCCATGAAGAAGCTAGTATTCGTTACTGGCGGGGTCTGCTCTTCATTGGGCAAAGGCATTGCCGCCTCGTCGATCGGCGCTCTCATGGAAGCCCGCGGTTTTACCGTTCGCATGGTAAAAATAGATCCCTACCTGAATGTCGATGCCGGAACAATGAGCCCCTACCAGCATGGGGAAGTCTATGTCACCGACGACGGGGCGGAAACCGACCTCGATCTCGGCAATTACGGCCGCTTTACCTCGGCTCCGCTGTCACGGGCCAATTCAATCACCACAGGACAAGTTTACAAAGCCGTCATTGAGAAGGAACGCGCTGGCGATTTCCTCGGCAAAACCGTCCAGGTCATACCCCACATCACCGATGAAATCAAACGCCGCATCCTCGTCGTTGCGGAAAGCCCCGATGTCGATATCACCATAGTCGAAATCGGCGGCACCGTCGGCGACATGGAATCCATCCCCTTCCTGGAAGCAGCCCGCCAGCTCATCCACGAGTTTGGCCGTCAGAACGCCATTTCAGTCCATGTCACGCTGGTGCCTTCAGTCTCGGGCGGAGAAATCAAGACCAAACCCACCCAGCACGCCGTCAAGGAACTCCAGGAAGTCGGTATCCAGCCCGATGTGCTCATCCTCCGCTCAAAACAGCCGCTGGAAGAAGGCATCCGCAGAAAAATTTCATCCTTTACCAATGTCGAATTTGAAGGCGTTATCTCCGGCTACGATGCGCCGACCATCTACGAAGTGCCCCTCATCTTCTTTCAGCAGAAACTCGACAGCTTTATCCTGAAAAAAATGAACGTCGAAAGCAGACATGCCGAACTCGGCATCTGGAAACAGGTCGTCAATACCGTGAAAAACCCCGCCCATCAGGTGCGCATCGGAATTGTCGGCAAATATATGGAGCTGCACGACGCCTACAAGTCAGTTTGGGAAGCCCTCTACCATGGCGGCATCGCGAACGACGCAGGCGTAGAGCTGGTAAAAATCGACTCGGGCCTCTTGGAGCATGCCGATGCCAACCTCGGCGAACTCTTTGCCGGCATTGACGGGATTTTGGTTCCCGGCGGCTTTGGCGAACGCGGCATCGAAGGCATGATCAAAGCTGCGCAGTATGCCCGCGAGCATGGAATACCGTATTTCGGCATCTGCCTCGGCATGCAGATCATGGTTATCGAATACGCCCGCAACGTGCTCGGCCGCAAGGACGCGCACTCCAGCGAATTTTCCAAGACCACCAGCTACCCCGTCGTTGCCTTGCTGGAAGAACAGATCGATGTCAAAGCCTATGGCGGCACGATGCGCCTTGGGGCTTCGGAATCGGTCATCAAGGCAGGCACCTTCATGCACAAAGCCTACGGCAAAGATCGAATTTTGGAACGGCACCGGCACCGCTATGAAGTCGCCAACGAAAAACGGGCGGAACTGCAGGAAAAAGGCTTGATCATCGCGGCAACCACGCCGGACGGCTCGCTGGTGGAAGCCTGCGAATGGCCGGGACACCTGTGGTCAGTCGGCGTTCAGTACCACCCTGAATTCAAATCCCGCCCGACCAAAGCGCACCCGCTGTTTAAAGCCTTTATCGCGGCAAGCCTGGAACGCCACGCAAAAGCTTGACAGCAAGGCTTTCCGGGGACGATACTCTTTCAGGTATGCGTTCAGGAATGCGCCGGGAAAATAAACCACAGCAGCGCCTCGTCAGCGCCATGGCAGTCTTTGCCGCCATGGCTTTGCTCGCTGCTTGCTCGGTGCGCAATGAGGAAAGCCCCGTCCAGACCAGCGATGACAGCCCCGATATCGTGTTTTCCGGCTATTCCCGGGATGAAGTGAACCATGGCGTTGTCACCTTCAAAGCCAGCGCGGAAAAAGCCGAATATTTTCAGGAACAGCGGAAGCTCGTCATTTACAACGTGCGTTTTGAAGATTGGGGCGAATCCGGCCAGACCCTGCTTTCAGAAGGTGAGGCGGAGAAAGCCATCTATTATGAAGATACCGGCAATGCCGAATTTTCAGGCTATATCAGCATTCGATCCCATGAAGAAGACGCCAGTTTTGAAACCAGTGCCCTGCGCTATGATGCCGCAACCCAAACGCTGGAAGGCGACGCAAAAACGCAGGCTATAGTCCGAGTCGGCGACAAACTCTTTCTCCATGGCATGGGGTTTTTCGCCGATATTCAAAACAAGGCATTCGCTTTCAGAAATGGGGTAAGCGGCAGTATACTGAACAAGGGGAGCAAACCATGACAATACAAAAATCAAAAACGAGCATTTTCCTGACAGTGCTGACCATCGGTCTTCTGATGGCTGCCAGCATGCCGGTCTTTGCCCAGAACGCCGCGCCGGTAAAGCCGGTTGAAGGCCAGAAAGGCGAAGACAGCGAAGTGATCACCTTTACTGCCCAGCGGATGGAAAGTGTTCTTGCCAAGGGCAAGGAAAAAACCATCCTCATCGGCGCGGCGGTCGTCAACACTGGAAGCATTGAAATCCGGGCCGACAGGATTGAGCTGTCCGGAACCGACTACAATAACCTTGTCTGTATCGGCTCTGTCAAAGTCAAGGATGAATCCAAAGGCTTTGCTCTTGTCTCCGATAACCTTGAATACGCTCGCGATACGGAAATCGGCCTGGCGCAGAGCGCGGTCGTGCTTGAAGACTCGAAGAATAACGTCATCCTCAAGGCGGAATGGGTTCGATTCGACCAGAAACAGAGCATTGTCGACGCCCGGATCGGAGTCCATATTCTAAAGGAAGATTTCGCTGTCCGTGCCGAATATGCGCGCTACAACCGCGACACCGAAAGCCTCGAACTCAGCGGAAAGCCCACTGTTGTTTCGCCTGACGGCACTATTACCGCGGACACCGTCAGCGGCAAGCCGAACATGGACAACCTGACCCTGAGCGGCCAGGTCAGCGGCACCATCACAACCAAGAAAAAAGAAGGGACCACTCCTTGAGCGACTCCGTTCTTGAAGTAAAAAACCTCCGCAAAAACTATGGGAAAAAGCTGGCAGTCTCGGATGTCAGCTTTTCCATGAAAAATGGAGAAGTGGTCGGCCTTCTGGGACCCAACGGCGCCGGCAAAACCACCATTTTTTATATGGTGGCAGGCTTTCTCCAGCCCAGCGCCGGCATCGTGATGCTGGACGGACACATCCTCAACCGCATGCCCATGTTCCAACGGGCGCGGCACGGGATTTCCTACCTCCCGCAGGAAGCTTCCATTTTTAGAAAAATGACGGTCGAGGAAAATATTCTGGCAGTGCTGGAAACACGAAGCGGGATGAGCGGCGCCGCGCGCCGCGAAAGGGCGCGCCAGCTTATGGAAGAGTTCGGTATAAGCGCCATCGCAAATCAGCCTGGCTACACGCTGTCTGGCGGCGAACGGCGCCGCACCGAAATTGCCCGCGCGCTCGCCATGGAGCCGAAATTCCTTTTACTGGATGAGCCTTTTACCGGCATCGACCCGATCGCGATTCACGAGATAAAGAAGATTGTCGAAAAGCTCGCGGCTTCCGGCATCGGCGTTCTGCTCACCGACCACAATGTTCGTGACACTTTGGAGATAACAAGCCGGGCCTACATCATTCACCTGGGGCAAATCATCGTTTCGGGCGGCCGCGATGCGATTTTGAACGATGAGCGGGCCCGCCAGATCTATCTTGGCGAAGGTTTCCGGATGTAAAATTCGGTAATCCTCGGTAATATATAAAATAATGTTGACGACTGACATTCAGCATGATACATTTACTATACCCGTACGGGTAAACCCACCATTTTTTTAACGGAAAACAGATGCGGTATTTTGACACTCATGCCCATATCGGGCTCATTTATGATGACCCGATCGAACAGCTTTTAGTTTGCCAGCAAGCGAAACAGGCCGGCGTCAGCAGAATTGTAAGCATCTGCAACAGTCTGGTTGATTTCAAACAGGTCTATGAAAACCTCAAACCGGCTGAACATGTCTTTCATGCGGTAGGCGTTTCACCCTCCGAGGTTCAGAACCCCGGGAAGGACTGGCAATATACCATCGAAGCCGCGGTTAAAATGCCGCGCGTTATCGCGATTGGCGAAATCGGCCTGGACTATTTCCATAAATACGGCGACAAGCGGAGCCAGATTGAGCTTTTTATCGATCAGCTCGAATTGGCGGCGCGGCTCGACCTGCCGGTCATCATTCACAACCGCGAAGCGGGCCACGATGTGCTGGAAATTCTCCGCGACCGTATGCCACCAGCTGGTGCAGTTCTTCATTGCTATTCCGAAAACGCTGAATATGCGGACCGGGTTTTGCAGACAGGGCTTCCGATTTACTTCTCCTTTGCAGGGAACCTGACCTACCGGAATGCCCGCAACCTCCACGAGACTGTGGAAATGCTGCCGCCTGACCGGATTCTCATCGAAAGCGAATCGCCCTTCATGGTGCCTGCTGAGTATCGCGGCAAGCGAAACAAGCCGGAGTACCTGCCCTCAACCGCTTGGTTCCTTTCGGAAATCCTCCAGGTTGAGCCCGAAGAAGCCGCGGAAATCACCTATCAGAACGCCTGCCGGTTCTTCAGGATGGAGCCCTAAGCACTGCCAAATTGCATGGATATGAATCGAAAAACGCCCGCGCTCGCGGGCGTTCAACTTGAAAGCCCTTTTTTCCTCGCGCCTGTTGCAGGCTATTCCGACGCCGCCTACCGCTCGGTTTGTTACGAACTGGGGGCAGCGCTCTGCTACACGGAGATGGTCAGCTCGGAAGCCTTGATTCGCCATCATCCCAAGACCAGCCTCTTGCTTCAGCGTGCTGAGGCTGAAAAGCACTATGCTATCCAGCTGTTCGGCGCCAAGCCTGAAGTGCTGGCGCAGGCCGCGGCCATGGTTTCGGCCTACCGCCCCCTGGTGATCGACCTCAATTGCGGCTGTCCTGTCCCGAAAATCGTGAAAAGCGGCGCCGGCTCAGCCCTCCTCAAGACCCCTGAAAAAATAGCCGCCATTGTGCGCGCCATGCGGGAGGCGACCGACATCCCCATAACGGTGAAAATCCGCAAGGGCTGGGATGAGGCTTCTGTCAATTTTCTGGAAGCAGCTGACGCGGCTGTCGGAGCCGGCGCCGCTGCGGTGACCCTCCATGGCCGGACACGAGCTCAGGGTTATTCGGGCAAAGCCGACTGGACGGCCATCGCCGAGCTTGCCCGTCATCTGGCTGTCCCGGTTTTCGGTTCCGGCGATGTCTTCAGCCCGGAGGCCGCTCTGGCCATGCTGGCTGAAACCGGCTGTTCGGGGGTCATGTTCGCCCGCGGTGCGATGGGCAACCCCTTTGTGTTCGCCCGGACTGTCGCCCTCTGGCAAGGCCGCCCGCTCCCTGTCTACACCAACGCCGAAATCGCGGAAGTCGCGCGCCGCCATCTTGAGCGTTCGGTTCAATTTTTGGGAGAAAAAACAGCCTGTGTCGAGTTTCGCAAGCAGTTCTGCGCCTATACCCGCGGCCGGCCTCGCGGTGCGGCTTTGCGGGAACAGGCTGTGCACTGTTCCACCCGTGCCGAATTCCAAGCCGTCCTCGACCTTTTTGCCGCTGAAACCAGTGATTCAGATGCTGAAGCGGCGGCTGATCGCTCATAACGGTGGGATTCGCCGAACCCCCATCCCCAGCTCACAGCCCCGCGGATAATTCCGGATTTACATTCAGATAGTCACGGAGAGCTTTGCTCAGCGCCTCATTTGCGGAATCCGAAAAGGTCATCCCTGCGCTTTGGTCAAGCCAGGGAACCAGCACCTTTTCTTTCAGCGGCTTCCAGACAAGCGGCATGGCTGCGGGTGCCGGGATGCGCTCCGCCTTTGGAAACCGGCCGCGCAATTCAGGATAATATTCGGGTATCACCTTGGCGGTCACCGGCGTGTATGCGGAAAATCCCCCTGCGATGCCAAATTCGCTTTCATTTAAGCGAAGCGAGCGCGCCTTTTCCAGCAGAAGCCGCTGGGTGTCCGCGGTAAAAAACCATGCCAGGAATTGACTTGCCGCGGTTTTCGCGCGGGCGCCGTTCGGAATGCCCGCGTAGAGGACATCTTCATACACGGCGAGCTTGTTTTCGATTTCGACATAATGAAATTCGAACTGGTTGCGCGTCTGCGAGGGCAGTGTGAAAAATTCCGAGCTTTTCAGGGCTGCAAAAAGCGTCCTGCGAGGGCTGAAGCGTAGGTAAAGGCAAAAGCGTTTTCTTTTTCGGCAGACCCATTGACTGCTGTGCTGAAATCCTGCAGTGCCGCGATCGCGACGGGGAGCTTGTTTTGGTCCCACTGCACCGGCAGGCTGTCTTTGGCTGGTTTGGCTGGCGAGGAAAAGTCGGCGCCCATCCACTGGACCCACTGGAACAAGAAATCGCCGCCGGTTTTGCGCGGCACAAAGCCCATCGCGGTAAATCCCTTCCCGGAATCCTTGTTGAATTTTTGCGCAATAGTTCGAATTTCTTCCATTGTTATTGTCGAACTGGACATGGCGGCCAGGCTGGCTGGGTTGTCAGTCTCAAGCGCGCCTTTTTTATTCACCAGCATGAGAAGATTGAAGCTGACAGGGAGGAGCCGGGTTTTCCCCTTTGCCTTGCCTGCTTCCAGAAGAGCAGGGTAAAAATCGTTCCGCGAAAAGGCGAGCCTGTCAAAAAGGAAGTCCAGGGTCTGAAATCGAGCCATGGTCGCAGGCTGGCGAAGGTTTTTCCCGATGACCAGGGAAGGCGGCGTCTTTGCCTGGGCCAGCGCGGTGCCCAGGTTGTCACGGTAGTGCAATTCGACTAAATACTGCGTCTGTGAAGCATTGAAGAGTTCAGCGGCCAGCTGGATTTCCGGGCTGTCGGTCCAGACAACGGCAATGTCGCTTTCAAAAAGGGAGCAGGAAACGAGCAAAGCGATAAAAAGCGCGGTGCTTGCCAGCGGGATGGAAAATCTGCCAAGATGGGATGAGCCGGTCTTTTGTTTCAGCGCCATGAGATGACGATAGCTTTTCCTGATTACAATGGCAAGAGGATGGCATACGGGGATGAAATCACGATTCAACCGACATTCGGAGCGCCTCATCGAGCGGTTCGGCGAAAAAGTGTGGCGCCTCGGACTCGACGCCGGCTTTTCCTGTCCGCACCGTCTGCAGGGGAGGGGCAAGGGAGGCTGTTCGTTCTGTCCGCCGGATGCCGCCATCGCCGCGTATCAGCATGACGGCTCGCGGATTGTGCTGAATCTCGATGAGCAGATTGCCCGGGCTGTGGCGTTTACGCGGTACCGCTACAAGGCGCGGCTGTTTTTCCTGTACTTTCAGGCATACACGAATACCTATCTTCCCGCGGACCAGCTTCGTGCCCTGTATGACCACGCGATTTCGGTGATGGAAGCCATCGCGCCGGGAACCCTGCGGGGGCTGGTTATTTCGACTCGTCCTGACTGCATCGATAGGGAGAAGGTCGAATTGATTGCGTCCTACCAGCGGCAGGGGCTAGAGGTCTGGCTGGAACTGGGCTTGCAGAGCGCGCACGACCAGACACTGAAGCGGATCAATCGAGGCCATTCAGTGGCTGATTTTGTTGCAGCATCAAACCTTGCGTATGATGCGGGTATCAGGCGGGCTGTACATGTCATTCTCGGCCTGCCCGGCGAAAATCGGCTCATGATGCTGGAAACCATGCGGTTTCTGCAGAAAAACGGCCTTGAGGGCATAAAATTCCACGACCTGCGGCTTGCCAAAGGCTCGGCGCTTGAGCGCTCCTACCGCGCCGGTGAGTTTGCGCCGCTCCATCCGGATCGCCTCCCGCCGCTCCTTGCCGACTGTCTTGAGCTTCTGCCCGCTTCGGTGGAAGTTTTGCGGCTTTCTTCTGATTTTTCCCGCGATTCGGTACTGGACTTGTTCCCGCATCCGGATAAAAATAATTTGTATATGGCTGTTGAAGCGGAGCTTGCACGGCGGAATTCCTTTCAGGGGAGGCTGGTCGAATGAAAGCATTTCGAGCGGTCATCCGCGGTGATGTCCA
>JAJTBL010000178.1 GCA_021286925.1 Spirochaetia bacterium
ACATTACCGTCAGCGCCAGCGTCAATCTGGCCGGTCTTGCGCCTGAGGAAGTCCGAGTCGAATGCTACCGCGGCAAACTGAACAGCCAGGGCGAAATCATGAACCCCGAACGCACCGAGATGAAGCCGATTGCCCAGGAGGGTTCACGCTACACCTATCAGGCTGTGGTCAACGGTTCCTCGACCGGGCAGGTGGGCTACTCCATCCGTATCCTGCCGGAGCATCCTGCACTCAATGGGCGCTTTATCCCGGGGCTTGTCACCTGGGCCTGACGGAGAAGTTGATCGAACTGCGCCTTCAGGTATCCATCCTGCGCATGGTCTTGTCCGTGATCACTTTATCGCGGTAAACCAGATCCTTCCGCTCGTGAAAGCCGATGCTTTCCCAGAAACGGTTGCCAAGCTCGTTTTTCGCCATGACAACCAGCGCAACTTTGGCGATTCCTTCAGCCTTGAGCGCTTCAGCCGCCCGCTCCGCGAGCAGACGCCCGACGCCGCGCCTCCGGAAGCCGGCGGCAACCGCCAGGTGGTAGATAAAACCGCGCCGGCCATCATGACCGCTCAAAATGACCCCCGCCAGAGCATTTCCTTCTTTGGCGACAAAACAGGTCGCAGGATTCCGCTGCAGGTACCGCGCTATGCCCTCTCGGGAATCGTCGATGGAATTCAACCCCATGCCCGGCGTGTTCTGCCAGAGCGCAAACACGGCGTCATAGTTGTCCATGGTAAACAGCGACAGTTCCATACCCACCTCCATCAGCATGTTCGTCGTGCAATCAGCATTGCTGCGATTTGCGCAAACCCCAGGCCGCCTTCCCGGTCGGCGGCAAAGGCCGGCAGGGTTTTTATCATGGTTTCATATCGAATGACATTCGCAACGCCGCAGGCATTGGGAAAATGCGCGAACATCGGCTCGTCATTCGGCGAATCGCCGACAAAAACAACCTGTCTTCGCATCGCCGCATCGTCATAGCCGAAGCGTTCACCCAGGAATCTGATGGCCATGGACAGTTTGTCGTAATCGCCAAGCCAGGTGTTGACATGAATGGAAGAAACCTTGGCGTGAGCGCCCATTTGCTCGCAGAGTTTTTTCACTTCGGCGGCCGTTTCCAGCGGCAGTCGGGGTTCTTCTTCGGCAAAATCAAGCGCGATGTCATACAGGCGTGAAAATTGATCCCGCGCAATCCTGAACCCCGGAAATTGCTGAAGCACGGCATCACGGATTTCCTGTAAGAGGGGCGCCGTATTGGGTTTCGCCTGCGGGTGTGTAAGCACTTTCAGCCGTTGTCCCTCGCCTTCCCAGAAGGCGAATGCCCCATTTTCTCCGACAACCCCATCTACCGGCCATTCCCGGGCGATAAGGTCGCACCATCCTGCCGGCCTTCCCGTTATCGGCACGACAACAAGACCTGCCATCTTGAGCTGCCACAGCCCAGCATAGCTTTCCGCCAGGAGTTTGCCGTCTGTTGTGAGCGTGTCATCGATATCCATGAGGACAAAGCGGATATTCTGCGCGGTCTCCGCTGCCAGTTCGTCGATTGGTCGCATAAGGCTAGAGTACCGAAAAGAATTGCGGAATGCTAGCCGGAAAGATGCTTGTGAGGGGCTTCGAGGTGGTTTATGCAAAAACTGCATGTTGCGTGCGGCGGGCTTTCCTAGTGTTCCGAACCTTGGGGCAGATTAATTATCGGTTAAATTCGAACTTCTTTCTTTTTTCCTCAGCCAATCGGACCTATACTATACTCCGGAGGCATGTATGAAAAAATATTTTCTCGCAGTATGCTTGGTCTGTATGATTTCAGCGGTTTCGGCCCAGGATAACCGAATCGACAAAATCCGCTCAGACGCACCGGCACTGGCGCCGTATGGGCAGTACAATATCGGGGTCACAACCCTGACCTTCGTTCATCGGGACCAACTCGATATTGTCAAACAAAAACCGGGCCAGCCTGTTCCCCGATACGACAGACCGCTGACCTGCGAAGTCTGGTATCCGGCACAGCTTGCCGCTGGCCAGCAGGCTTCTGGTGAATATAAAAATGTCGTCATCCGCGATCCAGCGGTTACAGTATCCCTTTACGGCAAGGCTGTCAGAGATGCTGCGCCGAACAGAAGCGGCGCCCCCTATCCGCTCGTCATCATATCCCATGGCTATCCGGGCAATCGATTTCTTTTGAGCCATCTGGGCGAAAACCTCGCCAGCAAGGGTTATGTCGTCGTTTCAATCGATCACACCGATTCAACCTATTCCGATCAGGCCAGCTTTGTTTCAACGCTGTATAATAGAAGCCTGGATCAGCTTTTTGTGCTGCAGTCCATGGCGGATCTCAATATTCAAGACAAGGGAACGGGTTTGGCCGGTGTCATCAATGCCGATCTGACCGCCCTGATTGGATATTCGATGGGAGGCTATGGGGTTATCAATACCTTGGGCGGCGGGCTTTCCGCGGCGATCGTCAGCAACCCCACCTTCTCGCCGGACAAGATACTTTCAGCCCGGCAAGCAGGAACGCCGGAATATCTGGCAACCCTGGATCCCCGCATCAAGGCAGGCATCGCCATCGCGCCCTGGGGCATGAACTATGGGTTCTGGGATGCCGAAGGCCTGAAAGGTTTGAAAACGCCGCTTTTCTTCATGGCCGGCAGCAAAGATGCGACCGCGGGATATTCGCCAGGCTCGCATACCATTTTCGAATTGGCGGTCAACGCGGACCGCTATTTCCTGACCTTTGAAAACGGCTCTCATAACGCAGCTGCCCCCATGCCCGCCCCGAAAGAAGTCCTCACCAAGGACTCGCCGGCCAGCAAGGTCGCTACCCATTATCTCGATGCTGTCTGGGATACTGTCAGAATGAACAATATTGCCCAGCATTTTGCCACTGCCTTTCTCGCCAAGTATCTGAAAGCCGACCCTGATGCTGACTCCTGGCTGAACCTGGTGGAAAACGGAGCGGCGGGCAAATGGTCTGTTGATTCAGCTGGCCAGCCCAAATCGGATCATACCTACTGGAAAGGTTTTGCCAACAATACAGCGGTCGGTCTCAAACTCGAGCATGCAAAACCCTGATTTTTGCTGAAAGCTGGGCTGAAGTGTGAGGTGCGCTTTTTTGCTTCAGCCCAGTTTTTTTCTGAACATTATTTGCTGTTTTACGCGAATAAAGCCTTGTTGCTCGTAAAAATGATGTGCCTGTTCCCGAATGACATTGGCTCGAAGCCGAATTTCGTCATATCCTGAATCTCGGGTCCAAGCTTCCACTGCCTTCATGAGCTGATGGCCGATCCCCTGCCCCCGGTGTGCAGCATCGATAACAAATCCTGAAATCTCGACGCAGGGTGCGGTATAAAAATGCTCGGTCAACGCTGCACTGCACCAGCCTGCAATCCGTGTTTTATGATCTTCGGTGCATTCAGCGACAAAAATTCGTTCCCGCCTGCGATCAAGTTTGGATTCGATATAGTTCAGAACAGAAGCAGGACTGACAGGATACCCCAGCTGATCAGCCAGCTTGGCAAGCGCTGCCTCGTCGCCCTGCCGCGCTTCACGGATTGTCACGTTCATTGTTCTTCCTTAGTTCGAATTTGGCGGCGCCGGCCAACCCTGATGCTTGCGCGAGGCGCCAAACCTGCATTATTGTACAACCAAACCTAATGCCAAGGAAGAAACCATGGTTGAAAGTTACGATGTCGCGATAATCGGCGCAGGAGTCTGCGGTGCCAATATCGCTCGCAGGCTGTCGCAATATGAGCTCCGAGTCGCCTTGCTGGAAAAGGAAATCGATGTTTCGCTGGGAACCAGCAAAGCCAATTCGGGTATCATACACGGCGGATTTCATGACAACATCAAATACCTGAAAGCCAAACTCGAACTGCAGGGCGCCATGATGTTCGAGCGCCTGCACAACGAGCTCGATTTTCCCTTTGAACGCTGCGGTATCCTCGTCGTCGCCCTCCACGAGGACGAAATGCGGGCTATCGAACAGCTGTATCTGCAGGGCGTTGAAAACGGCGTCATCGGCATCGAGATGTGTTCGCGGGAGCGGATGCTGGAACTGGAACCGAAGCTGAGCCCTGACACGGTCGGCGGTCTGTACGCGCCAACCGGCGGCATCGTAGAGCCGTACCGCTTCGTTTTTTCATTGGTGGAATCGGCGCGCAAAAACGGCGTGGAGCTGATAACACAGTTCAAAGTGGCAGAAGCGGTCAGCGAAAACGGATTCTGGACCATCAAAGCGGAAGACGGCAGACAGATCCGCGCCCGCTATGTGGTCACTTCTGCCGGTCTCCATGCCGATGAAGTGTCCAAAGCCTTTGGCGGAGCAGAATTCACCATCAAAC
>JAJTBL010000179.1 GCA_021286925.1 Spirochaetia bacterium
GCTTTCTTGATGGAAACATTGCCCTTGAGTTCGGCGCCCTCGAGCACAGAAAGCAAACCTGCCGTGATATTTCCTTCGATGCTCGCTTTCTGATTCAGTACAATCCGGGAAGAGGCTTCCAGGTTGCCGACAATTTTCCCATTGATCTCAATCCGGTCAGCCTTGATGTTGCCGTTTACCGCCGCGCTGTCCGCGACAACGACATGGGCAGACGCGAGGATGTCGCCCGTGATAGTTCCGCCCTGCACCATCAAGGATTGTGCTTTGATGTTGCCCTCAACCTTGCCCTGGATGGTTATGTCGCCTTCACTGCTGACATCTCCAACCACCGATCCCGAAATGCTGATGTTGGCTTCAGAATTGATGGAACCCTTAATCACCATATCGGCGGTAATAACCGCTTCGCCGCGCACTTTAGGCGCATATTCAGACGTCGTGGCATGAAAAGCCGGTTGGGGCGATTCCTGAATTTCTGGTTCCTGAGCTCTATCTGCTTCTTCAGTTTCCGAAGCGGATATTTTACCGCCAATCAGTTCTTCCATGGCTTTTGAAAAATTCCCTGGCTTCTTCATCGCTTCCTCCTTGGATCTTCAATCAGGATATATGAACATGGGCGGCTTGACCGAATTATCGATCCTTTTGAATTCGTAGCCTTCCCGCTTTAATGTTTCAAGGATGACCGGAAGCGCCTCATTGAGGTTAGCCGAACCATTATCATGAAACAGAACGAAAGCCGGTCCCCAGCAGAGATGCACTCCATGCAAGACATTATCGATGATGGATTGCGTTGTCGCGCCGGGAATCGCATCACCAGCGCTGACATTCCAGTCATAATAAATAAAGCCCCGCCGCAGCATTTCCGCAATGAGCGATTGATACGTTCCGATATTGAAAATATTGATGCTCCCGCCAGGGAAGCGCAGGATTTGCGGTGCTGCTCCGGTTGCATTTTTTATATACAGGAAATTCCTGTTGAAATCGTCCAGGAAATTTTCCATGGAAGCATAAATTACATTGTAGCGATGTGTATAACTGTGCATTCCGAGGGTATGTCCCTCGGAAACGATTTTGCTCAGCTGAGCCGTCAGAAATGGGTTTGACTTGCCGTTGACGAAAAAAGTGGCGGGTACCGATTCCTTTCTCAAAATATCCAAAACTTTGGAAGTGCCGGATGATGGCCCGTCATCGAAAGTTATAAAAACCGTTTTATTGCTGACTAGGTCATTCTTGAAGCCGAAAAAATCCGAACGAAAATCAGGATACAGCATCTGATAGCTTAAAACCGGCTTATCTTTGACAACATTATTCGGCTCAAGCTGAGTCGCACTGACCGTTACGACATCATCCGGCTGGTTGTTAGCAAAAACCTGCCTGGCTTTGAGCGACCTATTTTCAATCAAAAGATAAATGGAAGCCGATACCGGCAACAGAATCAGCAAAGCGATTGAAATGAGGATAAGTTTTTTATAAAAGGCAACACTTGGATTTTTCATGACATTTTCTCTTGCATCCTGTATACGACACCTGATGCAGGCAGTCAAGCTAAAAACGCTGTTCGGATTTAGACATAGCGCCTATTTACGGCTGGTTGTGGGTATTTTGTATTGAATTTTTATTCCTGTACATGTTTTCATCCGCAATTTTGAGCAATTCGCTCACCGGCAGAATCTGGCCAGACTTCTGAAAAGCAACCCCGACAGAAACTGAGAGCGACCAGGGATGCAAACTTATCAGCGCAAATTCATCAATTTTTTTCTGGAATCGTTTTTGAATGATGGCTATCGTGTTTTCATCGACATCCGGCATCAGAACAACAAATTCATCACCGCCAAGGCGCGCAACGAGATCAGAGGTCCTGAAGGTATTTCGCATAATATCAGCAAGCGCTTTTAATGCTTCATCGCCCTCTCCATGGCCAAATTTATCGTTGATCATTTTAAAATTGTCGATATCCATGTAAAAAAGAGCACATGATTGCGACATCGCAACACAGCGGGTCATCAGGGATGAAGAAAAAAGAAAAAATCCCCGCCGGTTCAGCAAATTGGTCAGTACATCTTTGGTCGATTCTTCAAAAAGCTTGTGTTCCCGCATTTTCCGGCTGGTGATATCTTCGATGACTCCGACTGCTTTTTGCGGTATGTTCAATTCATCTCTGGCAAATATGCTCTCCCGGCAGTGCATCCAGGAGGTCTGACCTGATTTGTGCGCTGCACGGAATTCAAATTCCAAAATGTCAGTATCCTGAGCTTCACGAAGTGCTGCGTAATGCCGATCCAGCACTTCCAAATCATCCTTATGGATCAGAGAATCAGGAATCGCAATTGTACCTGGCAAATCTTCTTCAGTATATCCCAGCAGAGCGGGCATGAAACGATTTGTATATTCGATTTTTCTCGTTTTGAGATTGATAATGTACAAGATACTGGGAGAGATTTCCAATATCCGTGACAGAAAATGTTCTTTTTCTATCAGAGCGGCATTGATCCTTGAAAGTTCGCGTTTAGTGTTGACGAGGTCGTTGACCAGCTGTGAATATTCGTTCAGTACTGATTCATCATTCATGTGCCAAGCCTCAATCAGGAAGCAAGGAGATTTTCAGCCAGCGCTACCGCTTCGGTGCAATGCACGGCCGTACCATCAGCGCCAACACTTTCCCACAGATCCGGCGCTGTAAAAAATGCGCGGCCGCCAACCAGGATTTTGATGCTGTCGCCGTGACGGTTCCTTACCTGTCTGATAATCTCTTGAATCCAGGGAATATGAGTGGCAATGGTTGCGGAGAGATTGACAACCGCAGGTTTGAGCCGCTCTATCTCTTTCAGCAGATCTGCTGTCGGCACGCTTGCTCCCAGAAAAACAGTGTCCCAGCCATGATATTGAAAAGTATCGGCTATCATGCGGATTCCGAGCTCATGGAGTTCGGTCTGTGGACATGCTGCGATGACCAGCGGTTTGACTGGTCTGGCAGTCATGAAAAATTCAGGATAGAGCAAGGAAATCATGTATTGTGTCGCCGCGGTGACATAATGTTCCTGAGCGACTGAAATCTTGCCTGAAAGCCAGAGTCGCCCAACTTCATATTGAGACGGCAGAATTATATTTTCATAAATATCAATCAGCGTGGCGCCATTTTTTATTTGAGTTTCTATGATACTCATCGCGAATGGGCGCTTGCCCTCGAGCAGTGCTGTCAGGAAAAGACTGGCATTCTTGTTATTCTCGATAGCAATTTTCATATAGGAACTGCTGTTCTCAGAATTGGCCGAATACCGTGCGCCAGCTTTTGCAAACCAATCAGCAAGCAGGTCTGATATTCTTTCAGGAAGGAAAATCTTGCTGGTTTCGGCCAGGCAGGAAAATGACTGAAGGATTGAGCTGGGTGAAAAGCCGAGGGTCGATGAAAGAACTTTGAGCCAGTCGATATAATCGTTCAGCAATTCAGGGCTCTGATACATCCCGGCTGTCGCGATAAAGCTGATATGATAAGAGAGATCTTGGAGCACCAGCTCGCGAGCGTTTCCAGACCACGTCTTCGCGGATTCGGGCAGCTTTTTTTCAATGCAGGGAAGCGCCAACTTGGCGAGCGCCAGCGGTTCATGGATAACATCTGCTATGCCTGAAGCGGAAATGAATGCCGACATACTTCCTCCTCTTTACCATATCCGATTTATTGTATGCCCATTTCTGTATAAGTCAACTTGTCATCGGCATTTTCTGAACAATGCTGGCTCGCGCACGCTCGCGTGCGCCAGAACTTCATTTAAATATGGATTGCGCGTCCGAGTCCGGCTTTAGCCGCTTCCATGATACCTTCGGAGAAGGTTGGATGCGCGTGGATCATGTCGGCAAGCTCTTCCAGGCTGAGTTCGGCATTTGAGGCAAGCAGAAGCTCATGAATCAAATCGGTTGCCCCTGCTCCTGCGATTGAAGCGCCAAGAACCGCGCCAGTGTCAGGCGCGAAAATAATTTTAACCTGCCCTTCGGGAATTTCGGTTGCTACCGCTTTCCCGATGCCCCGGAAGGGGAATCGCGCAACTTCATATCGAACAGCCAGATCTTTCGCTTTTTTTTCAGAAAGACCGAAGGATGCCACTTCGGGTTCACAATAGACTGCGCTTGGGATGGTATAAGGATTGATATATTTTTCCGCAGGTTCGGGACTGCCTTTGAGGAGGTGCGCTATATGTTCAACCGCGATTTCGCCTGCTTTGGACGCCACATGAGCAAGCTGAGGCTGTGTGGTGATATCGCCGATGGCATAAATTCCTGAGGCTGAAGTTTCATAATAATCGCCGGTTTCCAGATAACCGCGC
>JAJTBL010000180.1 GCA_021286925.1 Spirochaetia bacterium
GAAAATTGAACACATCGTTGAAACCTCTGAACATAAGGGTACAATCGATTGGCTTATTTTTTCCGAGATGACACTCTCTGGGTTTACCATGAATACTACAGCCGCTGAGCTGGATGATACCGACCGGGCTTTCTTTTCGGAATTGGCGGCAAAGTACTCCATGAATATTTCCTATGGAGGTGTCGAGGGCGGCTTCAACAAGCTCATTACTGTCAACCGCAAGGGCGAGCGCATCAGCGAGTACAGCAAAATTCATCTGTATGCCTATGGCGATGAAGACAAATACTACACGCCGGGAACACAGCAAGTCGTATTCGATCTCGAAGGTTTCAAGATTATGCCGGCAGTTTGCTTCGACCTCAGGTTCCCCTACCTTTTCTGGAACAAGGCAGCCGAAGTAGACGCATATGTGGTTATCGCCGCATGGCCGATGCGGCGCGCCGAACATTGGATGACCCTGCTCCGTGCGAGGGCTGTGGAAAACCAGGCTTACTGCTTCGGCGTCGACCGCCTCGGATTTGAAGGCAAGGTCGAATATTCGGGTAACTCGATGGGATTCGACCCTCTGGGGAAAATCATCGCGGACGCAGGCAGCCAGGAAGGAATTGCAGTCTCCGAGCCTGCAATGGATAAATCGCTGGTCGCGAAAACGCGCGAGCGTTTCCCCTTTATTAATGAACGAAAGCGGATTGGCTGGTAGCGGATTCACCTCGCATGAAAATAACCAGAATCTATGCCGACGTACGCGGTGAGTCGCACTTTGAAGAGAGGGAAATCAGCTTGGAATTCAGCAATGCCCTGGGAAGGATGTCCGCTCCCCTGCCGGTCACTTCGATGATCCTGCGGGAAAATGACCCGGGCTACGATTACGATTGGCATTGCGCGCCGCGGCGTCAGTATATTGTCATGCTCGAAGGGCTGGTTCGAATTCAGACTTCAGACGGCGAAGCGAGGATTTTCAAACCAGGCGAGATTGTTCTGCTTGAAGATACCGAAGGCAAGGGCCATAAGTCGAATTCGCCCGACGGCAAGCCGCGAAAATCGATTTTCCTGCCGCTGCCGGACTGATTTCGAACTCAAATCACCGAAAAAAGGGCTGTTCCAAACCGGAACAGCCCTTTTTCATGATGCATCACGCCGTACGCGAAAAAACTCAGCCTTCAGAACCGGTAGCATCCTTCGGTCTTAAAATGAGGTTCAGCACAACGCCGAAAATAGCAGCAAGGCCAAGGCCGGAAAGGTTGATGGCACCGAGCTTGAATGTCGCCCCGCCAAGTCCGAGAACCAGCATGGTCGCCGTGATGATGAGCACCTTCGGATTGGAAAGGTTGACTTTCGCATCCACCATGTTTTTGATGCCGATTGAGGAAATCATGCCGAACAGCAGGATTGAGATGCCGCCGATGACTGGTCCCGGAATTGTGCCGATGATTGCCGTAAATTTGGGCACCAGCGAGAGGACAATGGCGAAAATCGCAGCAATCCGCATGATGATCGGATTGTAGGCACCGGTGAGCGCAACCGCTCCGGTGTTTTCAGAGTAGGTTGTGTTGGCGGGACCGCCGATCAAAGCCGCAAATGAGGTTGCCAGACCGTCACCGATCAGGGTTCGGTGAATACCGGGGTCTTTGATAAAATCTTTTCCGACAACATTTCCGATAGCGAGGATGTCCCCGAAATGCTCGACCATCGTGACAATCGCAATTGGCACCATGATGGTGATTGCTGACCATGAAAACTTCGGCAAGGAAAATTTGGGGATGCCGATCCAGGCCGCTTCACCGACTGCCTTGAAATCCACAATGCCGACAAGAATGGAAAGAATATAGCCGGCGATCAGGGAAATCAGAACCGGGAGGTTGGAGGCGAATTTCCAACCGAACTTTGGGAAGGCGATTTTGACAAAGACGCCGACAGCGAAGGTGAAAAGCGCGATTGCCCAGCAGCCATTGGTACCGATCATGTCCGCAATGGCTTTGGAATTGGTCCCGTTGGCGTTCGATACCGCGACAGGTGCCAGAATCAATCCGATGAGGATGATCATCGGACCCGTGACATGAGGCGGCAGAATCTTGTGCAGGTTGTCATAGGAAACGAACTTGAAGATGATTGCCACCACCACATAGAGAAGCCCGGCGATGACGATACCGCCCAGGGCGTAGGGAAGTCCTTCGCTTGCACCAACCGCGATCAAGCCCGGAATAAAAGCGAACGAACTTCCAAGGAATACAGGAACCTTGAATCCTGTAACCACATGGAAAAACAGCGTTCCGAAACCGGCAGCGAAGAGTGTAACGCCGATATCCAGCCCCGTCAGGATTGGAACGAGGACGGTCGCTCCAAACATGACGAATGTGTGCTGGAGTCCCAGCATCACATTCTTGCCAGTCAGATCTTTTTCTGCCACGGTTGCCTCCTTGCTATCTTGTACCATGGGATTCCTTACATTAGAAGTATCCCATGGCAAAAACCCCATTACAACGAGAAAATTAGGGCATTATTGCCGAGTCAGGGCTATGCCTTCTGGTCGCAGGGTCCGACCTGCAGGAACCTGTCGGCGTTTTGGTTATCCAATTATCGATCGGCTCCTTGTGCTGCAAGGCTCGCCAGACATCCTCAAAACGGATCGGCATGTGCATGAGTTCTGCACCGACTGCGGCCTGAATGGCGTTGCCGAGCGCCGGAGCTACCGAAATCATCGGATGCTCACCGACGCCCCGCGCGCCGAACGGCCCGTCCAACTGCGGGGTTTCAACGGCGATCGTCTCAATTTCATCAGGAATATCCTTTGCAGTCGGAATCTTGTTATCGGTAAATGAGGGATTGAGCAGATGCCCCGCATTGTCGTAGATGTAGCCTTCGCACATGGCGGTTCCGAGTCCCTGTATCATGCCGCCGACAGCCTGTCCCCTGACCATGCCCGGATTGATGACCTTGCCGACATCGAACGCCGAAGCTACCTTCAGAACCTTGTATTCTCCGGTCTCAGGGTCCACTTCCGCAATAATGCCGTGAGCGCCGTAGGTCCAATCGAGGGCGGGATTGCCCTGCCCCGTTTCCTTATCGAGATAGGAAAGCCCTTGGGCAATATATCGGCCGACACCGATAAGCGGCCCTCCAATGCCATTGCCATTGGGGAAGGCATAACCAACGGCCAGGCTTTCCCAGGTCACTGAGGCTTTGGGGTGATGCTTGATATAAATCTTGTCGCTGTCATGTGCCAGATCAGCTGGATTGGCCCGCAAAACCTGCGCTGCCACCTCATAACCGCATTTGAGAAAATCCTTTGCTGCCAGGATACAGGCGTTTCCGCTGAGAATCAGCCCCTTGGAAGCTACGGTCTGCCAGTCATAGGGGTCCCTGTCAGTGTCTTTTTCTACCGTCACCTTCACTTTTTCCAGCGGGAAACCGAGAACTTCGGCGACAATCTGCTGAAAGGCAGTCGTCGAACCCTGCCCGATTTCCATGAGCCCGACATTGACATTGACAGTGCCATCGCTGTTCATTTTGATGACTGCCATGGTGCCGGTAAAACTCGGCATCGCGGGGGCCTTATGGAGTGCAGCAATACCCTTGCCGATTTTCCGTCCTGTCTTCCGCTCCCGCTCCTTTTCCGCTTCTGTCAGGCTTCCATAGTTGATTGCCTTGGCTACTTCATCAAGACAGGCGAGCACATTGCCTGTATTTTCCATGATTTCTTCGCCCGTGATTGTTATGGAGCCGGGACGCATCGCGTTTTTGCGGCGGAATTCCAAAGGATCCATTCCAATAACCCGAGCTACCAGATCCATATGCCGCTCGATACCCCAGTGGAATTCAACATGCCCGAACCCGCGATACGCAGTACCATAGGGTTTGTTGGTATAAATTGTATAAGCGTCGACCGAAGCATTCGGGATTTCATAGGGACCTGACGCTGAATACCCGGACGCGCGCGTCACGTTGACCGCGTAATCGGCATAGGCTCCGGCGTCCCAGAACATTTCCATCTTCTGGGCGAGAATTCTGCCGTCTTCAGCCACGCCGGTCTTTATTTTATAGGTGAGAGCACTGCGGCACGGCAGGAGTGTAAACTCCTCTTCGCGGCTTGCCTGGAATTTGACCGGCCTGCCGCCAGCCTTCCGGGACAGACAGGCAGTCAGCGGTTCGATATGGATACCCGCCTTGCCGCCAAAACCTCCGCCAACATGGGGAACCAGCACCCTGATCTTGTTGAGCGGCAGTTTGAAAGCGTAACAGAAGAGGTTTCTGACCGTAAAGGGCGATTGCGCGCTTGACCAGATTGTGATGTT
>JAJTBL010000181.1 GCA_021286925.1 Spirochaetia bacterium
GCCGATTACTGTAATAAACACTGAGTTGAGAAAGCTCCGAACAAAGAGCGGATTGGCTGCGAGTACCCGGTAATTGATGAGGGAAAAACCTTTGGGAAACACAGTGAGACCGCGGACCTCCGAAACTCTTGCAGGGTCGGAAAACGAGAGGGCAAGCAGGTTGAGCATGGGAACCAGCACAAGCATGCAGACAAGAATCAGAAACATCGCGAAAAGCCAACGCCAGAAAAGCTCGGTTGGAGGAACTTTCACCTTGTTTACCATAAGCCCTTCCCCGTGATTTTTCTTGAGCCCCGGTGGGCCGCCAGAATCAGCACGAGCCCAATCACTCCTTTAAAAAGGCTCGCGGCTGTCGAAAATGAATACTGCATGTTCAGAAGACCGATCCGGTATACATAGGTGTCGAGAATATCGACGACGCTGATAACCGAATCATTCATCATGTTGAACACCTGGTCAAAGCCGGCATTCAGGAAAAATCCCATATTGAGGATAAAAACGGTCACCATCGTGGGCAGGAGCTCGGGTAATGTGATGTACCGCATCTTCTGGAACGCCCCTGCTCCATCCAGATCAGCAGACTCGTAGAGGCTTGGGCTGATGGATGCCAGTGCGGCAAGGTAGATGATGGAATCCCAGCCGAGGCTTCTCCAGGTTTCGGAGGCAAAAAGCACCCATCGTATCGCGCCCTTGTCAGTCATGAAATCTTTGGAGGGAATATTCAACATGCCCAGGAGTTGGTTCAGGCCACCATTAGCCGGTGAGAGAAAGGCTATCCAGATTCCCGCAATGACAACCCAGGACAGGAAGTGCGGAAGGTAGGTGGTTGATTGGATGAACTTTCTCAGAATGGAGGAACGGACTTCGTTCAGCATGAGTGCAAAGATGATCGGCAGAGGGAAAAACAGCACAATTTTCATGAAGCTGATGATGAGGGTGTTGCGCATGACCTGCAAAAAGGCGGGGGACGAAAACAGGATTCTGAAATGCTTGAGCCCCACGAACGGACTTTTGCCGAAGATGCGGTAATCCTGGAACGCCATCACCATTCCTGAAATGGGGATGAAATGATAGATGAGAAAATACAGAAGCGCTGGCATCAACAGAAGAAGGAGTGTCCATTCATTCTTTTTCGCCGCTGCATACATGTTTCATGCCCCCCGTTCACATGAAAGCGCAACAAGGTTCTCAGCCAGCGAAACTATGTCTTCCCCGGCGGTAAATTCGAGGCAGGTTCCCGAAGGCTTGCGCAGCCTTTCCAGCCATGCAGCTGGAAAGGCTTCAGCGCCATGCATCGCGCCTGCGAGCGAACAGACGACAGCGCTGATGGTGTCCGCATCCCTTCCAAAATTGGCGCTCCAGAGAAGGCAGCGCGCCGGATTTCCCTTGCAGAGCCGGAAAATAGCGAATGCCTGGGGAATGGCTTCGGGGGCGGTTGCGTGTTCCGGTGTCCAGAGTTTGGTATGCAGTTCTTCGTAGGCGTTTTCTATATCGGGAAAACGTTCGCAGATAGCCATGGCGGTATCCATTGCTGTTGCAATCCAGCTCTGCTGCGGCATGAAAGCTCTTGCTTCTTCGATGATCTCCTTCACCGAGCCTGCGGCAATCGCGACAGCCACCGCGGCGGCGACTGCCTTGGCAGCCCAGATACCATCTAAGTCGTGACTGACACAGGCATCCAGGGCTGCTGAAGCAGCGGCACGCTCGGGTGCTCCAGCCCAGAGAATGCCATGCGGACTGGCCCGCATGGCCGCACCATCATCGATATTCATGACATTGTACCTGCCTGACAGGGGCGGCTGCATGCCGCGCGACAGGTTTTCGAGCGCTCCGTACAGCGGGCGGCCTGCCCGTTTTTTGGCGCCGCCGCGGTCCAGAATGTACCTGCGCCAGCCGGCAGCGACATCCTCGGCGGTGAATGCTCCGCCCGTATCGAGCAGAATCCGCGCTGTCAGTACGCCAAATTCGGTATCGTCGGTACTCTTCCCGTCATCCAGCAGTCTCGTAATGAGTCCATAGCGATTACGATGCTCCTGGCTTCTGCCGAGATCTCCCACAGCATCTCCGACAGCAAGTCCCAAGAATGCACCGATAGACCTGGATTCGTAATCCGTCCTGTTCACCAGCACTTCATCTCTTGTCTTCATGTTGTTTTCCTTTTATCTCGCACACTGTCACGAATGATCAGCTCAGCTGAGAAAAGATGCTTTTCCGGAGCACCGAAAATTCCCTGCATTCGCCTGAGCAGAAGCTCAGCAGCAATTCTGCCGATGCGTTCTTTGGGCTTTCTAACGGTCGTCAAGGGAGGATAGGTCTGTGAAGCGGCGGGAATATCGTCCATGCCCACAATCGAGAGATCGATGCCCGGAATGACACCGAACTTCCGGAATTCATTGATAGCGGTTATTGCCAAAATATCATTCCCGCACAACAGGCCATCAGCCCTGCCGCGCCAGTCATGCATGGTTAGAAATTCATGAACCAGCGTCCTGCCGCCTTCCTCATTCAGCGTGACGGAAAATACCAGTTCCGGGTCAAAGGGGAGGGCTTTTTCATGGAGAGACTCGCGATGGGCCCGCGCCCTCAGGGAGAGGTATCGTTCACTTCCGTGTTCGCTGGTCGCCAGCGCGATTTTCCTGTGGCCCAGGCTGTAAAGGTATTCGAGGCCTACCCGCGCAGCCTGCATGGTGTCGGTTCCTACGGTGTCGATATTCTGAGCTGCTGTCCGCTCGCCGATGAGTACGGCTGGCACCCCGAGATTTTTAATGCGTTCGATATTGTCAGTAACACTGTTGAGGATGACTCCGTCGAATCGGGACATTCTCGCGAGTTCGTAATAGCGCGATTCTCGTTCTTCAGACCAGTATGTGCTGCCGAGCACTACCGAGTATCCAGCTAGCTCCAGCTGGTCCTGAATAGCTTTGGCTATCTCGGACCAGAAAGGATTGGCGACATCGGGTATCATGACAAGGACCATATACGATTTTCTGGTTCTCAAGCCTGCAGCGATACTGTTCCTGCGGTACCCGAGCTGTTCGATGGCACGGTTTACCCGCTCAAGCGTCTTAGGGCTTACCGACCCGCCCCGGTCAGAGATGACTCTGGAGACAGTGCTCTTGGATACACCGGCGAGCCGAGCAACTTCCAGTATGCTAATCTTGGTATCTTTCATATTGGGAACGTTCCCAAAAGAATTGTAATTCAGCTTTTATATTTTGGCAAGAGAAAATTGGGAACGTTCCCTAAAATTTCTAATTTCTGCTGCGAAGCTTCAGCAGCGCAATTTATGCCGAAAAGGTTTCGCTGAATGGCGCAAGGAATCTCCGCTCGGGCGACCAGTCGGTTATGGCGAAAACAACGGTATGGAAAGCGCCTGCAAATTCGTTCTCGAGAGCGTCGCGGAAATCACGGGCGGTACGCCAGGGGTCATTGCCGAAGGCTCCGCAGCCCCAGGCACCAAGGATCAGATCCTGATAGCCATAGGCTTTTGCGATGGCGAGCACGCGGTGGATTCGCTTGTGCAGAAGGTCGCCCGCTGTCGGCTGGCCAATGCGCGGCTCATAGGGGGCGGCGCAGGTGATAAAATCCAGAAGCCAGGGTTCTTCGAGTTCGGTTCCGTCATCGGTTCGGAAAACAGGAACTTTGGGCGAAAGGATTGCCCAGTCGGTAGAATCGGGCAAGGGTCTTTCCCGATGTGCATCATACATGGGGTCGCCCATGAGGGTCAGATACAGGGCGCTTGAACGGCAGAGTGTTTCTTCCTGGGCCCGCGAACCTGTCAGAAAACCGCCGCCCGGGCTGATGCCATTCGCAAAATTGAGGGCAAGCGGGGTATGGCCCATGGTGCGCAGGCGCAGACCTGCTTCCATGGTGGTTTCGTTCGCTACCTGCACGTAGGTTTCCGAAAAGACTGCCTGCGGTGCTTGCGGAAGGATTTTATCGGGCTGAATGGTGATTTTCGAATTAACTGCGGTCTGCACGAGTTTGCCCCATTCAACCCTTTTACCATCGCTTGTCACATAAAAGCCTTTCAAGCCTGCTTCCACCGCGGAATGTCCCAAACGAGCCGCCACATCCCTTCTGATATCAAGCGCTTGCATGAGTCTGGAAGCTCTTTGCGCTGAATCGAGGCAGGGCAGGATTTTCAGATTTCCCATAGTGTATATTCTCAGCAAATCCAGAAGCGGCTGTCAAGAAAAAAACGCAGGCGTATAGCGTTTACTTTTTTACTCAAAACATCATGCTGTAGTAGCGCTCGATTTTGGCGCCCAGTTCCATGA
>JAJTBL010000182.1 GCA_021286925.1 Spirochaetia bacterium
AGACTCAAAATCTGCTGCTCGCGAGGGCGTGTGGGTTCAAGTCCCACTGCCGGCAAATTTTTATTATTATCTGCTTCTATGACTTCAGCTCATTTCCCCCAATACTTCAGATGTATCGCTTCAAGCTTTTCGCGCAGTTCCGGGAATGGGCCTTCCAGCACTATCTCGCGCTGGCCGCTTGCCAGTACAAGATGACAGGGCAAATGCATGGTGGGGTTCCGCGGATCATCGCCGGTGAGCTCCAGAAGGCGATTTTCGCTCATGCCAAAAACTACTCGCCCGATTCCTGCCCAGTAGATAGCGCCGGCGCACATCGCGCAGGGCTCAACTGAGGTATAGAGCGTGCAGTTCGATAAAAATTCTCTGGAGTAAAGCTTCGATGCATGCCGAACCAGGGCGGTTTCAGCATGCCCCGTGCAGTCATGCTCCGAAATTTCGATATTTTCCTGCTCGAGCAAAACTGCCCCGTCTGGGCCTGCCAAAAGAGCGCCAAAGGGTGTATTGCCATGCTGGACAGCCGATTCCGCCAGCTCAGCCGTGCGCAACAGCAATTTTTGGTCACGCTCTCGCGCGTCCGCGCCAGCTAATTGTTCACTCATCAGCACACCTTCCTTGATTGTCCTTCTTGCAACTTCAATTTTCAAATTATATATTCAGTACCAGCTCTCCAATCTGGAATATTCCTGAATTGCAAAGATGTTATGGAATTTGCCAAGTTTTGAAAGCCCATCGGAGTTTATCATGAAAACAAGAGACGTGCTAATTTTTTTTCTCTTATTGCTGAGCCTGACTGCCCCTGCCGTCGCCTCCGGATCATCACCGTTGATGTTTCAATTCGGATTGTTTGACGAGCAAGGCTTTTTTTCCAATTATGCCGGGCTATCCGCTGAAGCTGACCTACACCTCGGCAATCTCAAATTCGGCCTCAATCAAAAAATTTATCATGGATTTACTTATGGCGAATTGTGCGGGCAAACCAACGTGCTGCTCTATGTTCATGATTCGATCTCTATAAATCTTGGCGCATCGTATCTTATCAGCGAGTCCCCGGATATCAGCTCAACGGATTTTGGCAACGGACCGCTGCCAGTTGTGGGATTCGGTTTCAATATTGCAACAAAAAACCCAAGGATTATCATTACGCCATTTCTGCAGATGAACCAGTGCTATTACTCTGAATTTTCGATTAGGGCAACAGTAAATTTCCCGCCTGAGATAATCCCATCACTTTTCTGGGTTTTAAGTGGTTTTGCGTTTTTGTACGGTTTTTCAGTTTGGCTGGAAAGCTCATGCATAATGCTTAATCTTTAAAACTATTACCTCATCTTAAAAAGAGATCCAGCTTCAAAAATTATAAAGGTTCAAAATTAACTCGAGCTGGAGTTTTTTATATTTTTGGAGCTTTTGGATTTTTTACGCTCTTTTGGTCTACATGAATTTATCTCTCCATTTTTTTCAGGGAATAGAGACAACAAACCGTTTTTTACCTCTTTTTTCACTTAAAAGGCTGCTATTGATATTTTATATTTAAAGCAAAAGTAAGCAATGGTTGCCAACGTAGTTGGTCATATTGCTACATTAAACAAAGTATTCGCGGCAAAGACCGCGAGAGGAGTCTCAGATGAAAAAGTTTGCTCTTGTTGCCCTGTTTGCGTTGGCTGTGTTCGGCAGTGCGTTCGCAGTAGTTGGCGGTCCTGGTAAAGACGGTGAGTTGAGTATCCAGGGAACCCTGAATGCCCGTGCGGAACTTTATCTGCCAGGCGCGTTCAAGTCCGAGATCATTGATACTGCTGGTTTTGTGAACAGCTGGGATCTTGGGACCATTACCGTCAACACCAACTTCAAGAACTGGAAGTTCTACATTTCTTCAACGAATGCTGGTTCTTTGGTTCTGAGTGGTGATGACAGTGAGAAAATCCCCTATGTGATCCACATGGTTCGCAAAGATGACGGCGCAAAGGTCTTCTCTGACACTGCGCTTGCCAAGCCGGTACTGAGCGATGCCCAGCCCAGGACTCCGAAAGCTGGACTCGACTATGAGCTCGTTCTTGAATTCGCTGCGGATGAAACTTCCCAGTGGCAGAACGGTGTCTACGCAGATACACTGTATCTGAGCATTTCCACCAACTAATTGTCGAACATCAGGTAGACGCAGACCCAGACAGCGCGGGCGCACAGCCCGCGCTGTCTGTTTATTAGTGCCTCAAGTTTCATTGCTGGCAAAAACCTCAAACACCCCTGTTTTTTTGAAAGCGAAAGAAACACTAAATTCACCGCATTTTTCCACTATCTATTTTTCAAGAACCATATAATAATATATAGATAAAAGAGGATGTATATTCTCTTAATTCTATGTTTTCTTTAGGGGGTAACCTAATGAAAAAACTCGCACTCGTGCTTGCTGCATTTGTGCTGGTAGGTGCCGCATGGGCACAAACCGCGGGCGGACTGGAAGCAGCCAAATCCACCAGAATGGAAGCTGACTTCACCAAAATCGTTGTCGACATGGGATGGGGAACCGTCGATACAACAAGGCCGGTTCTTGCGGAAAGAATGTGGGACTATTACTTCTTCTATCCTGTCATAAACAGAGACAAAGTCATTACCGGCTATGTCTGGTGGGCCAAGGATATTCGCATTGCTTCCCATTATGAGGACATTCTCGTCATCATCAACCCGGACGGCACTCTCCAAAACTGGTGGGTCGGCGCTAATTCCCGCCATGCCGATTTCTACACCGATTTCGCAAAAAAGACCCAGGGAGCGGCAATTCTGAAATTTATCGGGATGGATTCCAAGCGTGACTGGAATCAGGCTACGGATGCGGTTTCCGGCTCAACATTCTCTGCCTATAAGTATTTTGGCGAACTCAAAACTGTCCTGCATGCATTCAAGCAGTACATTATCGATGCAAACAAGCTGATCAAATAAAAACTTCATGCAAGAAAAAGGCTGCTCTTCAAAGGGCAGCCTTCTTTTGTCCATACAACTGAAGCAATTCAAACCTTTTGCAACTGCCCCACAAGCCCCATTATCAGAAATGCAACAGAAATGCTATATTCCAGAAAAATTTTTCACCGCCTGGGAAGTAGACAGCATCCAGCGGATCATCGATCGGGAACTTGTAGCCGGCCCGAACTCCAAGAAAGGCAAAATCGAATATATCCAGCGCAGCCCCGACGCCAGCGGAAGCGAGCATACCATGATCTTGTGCAAGGGTTGTTCGAGATAATCCGGCATAGTACCCCGCGTCACCAAAAAGATAGGCCATGGGCCGAATTGCTTCGCTTTTAAAGAGCCCGGGACCCACCGCGCGAATTTCCAGGCTGGCTTCTGCTTTGGTAGTCGCTTCATAACCCCACGGCTGATACCCGCGGATCGAGTCGCCGATCCCCCGCCTCAGCTCCCTGCCGCCAAAGCTGGTCAGGACATAGAGGGGGATATTCGTCCCTCCCGCATAGTCAGCAGTCAGGTATCCAGCGGCGTATACTGAAAAAGCTCTGAGGTTGTCCTCACCTCTGCTGAAAAGCGGCAGGTAAGCTTCCAGTTTGGCATTGGCTCGATAGAAATCGGTCTTAGCGGCAAAATCTTGGAAAGCGGGGGCGTATTCTATGGAAATTTCGCCAGCTGAGCCAAATTTCATCCGCCTGGGGCAGAGAAAAACAGTATCGTAACCAACACCCGCGATGCCGGAAACGGCCATCAAACTCTGTGCATCAGGGAAGAGATCGGTAGTCAGAACCTTTGAATTCTGCTCATACCGGCCGCGGGCAAGCGTAAAAACATCTACCTTGGATTTTTCCTGATATTGTGTCGCAAAGCGAATTCGGTAGACGAGGCCCGTGTCTACTTCCGCATTCGGCCAGAAAAACCAGTTATCCTGCACAGCTTTGTTCCATGCAGGTTCGGGGATGGAATCGCCGGTTGTGTCATTTCTGAGGATCATTCGGTCCTCGTAACCGCCGGCCAAACGCAGGGACCAAATAAAACCAGATTGAGAAATGGGGATATCAAACTGCACATCCAATCCGACCGGGAGCGGAACGCCGGAAACCAATTGGCTTGTAAACCGCACCCCATTCAAACTGAATCCCAAACCCTGCGCACCTGACGAAAGAGGTAGAATTGTCAGCAGTGCCAACAGGATAATGTAAGATGCCATTCTTCTATTATTCTGCACCATCAAGGGCCTCCTCTGCTCCCTATTGCCAAGGCTACCATGAATCATTGTATATTTCAAACATGAAAAACGAACCCCCGCATGAAAGCG
>JAJTBL010000183.1 GCA_021286925.1 Spirochaetia bacterium
GGCAGGGTGTTCGAGTCGACAGAAAATAAATCGCTGGCGGTTCTTCGGTGGGTCGCGGATAAATCAGCGGCACAGGGATTAATTCGGAAGATTGAATTGCCGATGAAGCTGAACGAATTTTAAAACCAACCAGGTTTTACATTCGTTTTGCAGTTTTCCGCGATTCTTCTCGGGAACCGCGGTTTTAAAATGCAAATGCTTTCTGAGACAACAAAAAACCCGGCCGCTGTTGTTGCCGGGCCGGGTTTCGTGCATTACCTCGAATTATTCCGAAACAACTTCCTTGACTTCAGGAACAACCTTTTTAAGGTACGCTTCAACACCCTGTTTCAGGGTCATGATGGAATAGGGGCAGGAACCGCAGGCTCCGGTCAATTTGACAGTAACAGTTCCGTCTTCCGCGACTGAAACCAATTCGATATCTCCGCCGTCAGCCTGCAGCGAAGGACGGACATCCTGTATGGCTGAAAGAACACGTTCTTGCAACATGGGGAACTCCTTATAAAACCATTGTCGAGCTGCTTTTAAAACCCGGTAAATTCTTAGGGACTTTCATAGTCTACTGATTTTTTGATTCACTGGTCAAGTTGAGGAGGAAAGCCGGCGGATATGCGGTGGTGGTTCTAGCGATTGACGCGGCATCTATGATAGAATGCTGAAAGGATTCGGAGAGAAAAGGGTTCACATGGCTCGCATCATCGTATTTGTAAACCAGAAGGGCGGAGTCGGGAAGACGACCAGTGCCATCAATATCGGCGCAGCCCTGGCGATGCTCGGTAAAAAGACGCTTCTCATCGACTTTGACCCGCAGGGCAATATGACCAGCGGGGTAGGCGGTTCATCGAGCGGCAAAGGCGTCTACCAGGTCATATCCGGCTTGCGCGAGCTCAAGGACGTCATTATCCCCACGCAGGTGCGCAACCTTTTTCTGGCACCCTCTTCAATCGACCTCTCCGGCGCAACCATCGAGCTGGTGGAAAAAGAAAACCGGAATGATTTTCTCAAAAACGCCGTTGCCACGGTTGAAGCTGACTACGACTTTATCCTTATCGACTGTCCACCGTCTCTCGGCATTCTGACCCTCAACGGCCTGAATGCGGCTCGGGAAGTGATCATACCCTTGCAGTGCGAGTATTTTGCGTTGGAAGGTCTTTCGCTCATTCTGCAGACAATCGGTCTGGTGCAGAAAAGCATGAATTCGTCACTGCGGATCAGCGGTATTTTGCTGACCATGTTCGACGGACGAACTCGGCTGTCCCAGGAAGTTGTCCGGCAGGTCACTGAATATTTCGGTGACCGGGTGTTCAAGACTATCGTGCCGAGGAATGTCCGGCTTTCAGAAGCGCCGTCCCATGGTCTGCCGGTCATGCAGTACGACCCAACCTGCATTGGTGCGCGCAGTTACGAAGCAGTAGCGGAGGAGTTGATCAATCGTGTCTAAATTCGGTCTTGGGAAGGGGCTTGGCGCCCTGATTCCCGAACATCAGCAGTATTTTACTCCGGGAGCCAATCCCGCGGATGTCAGCTCCCTCATTCAAATTCTTCCTTTGGAAAGGCTGAAACCGAACCCGGATCAGCCGCGGAAAACCTTTCCGGAAGCCTCTATTGACGAACTTGCCGCTTCTCTGAAAAAGCACGGCATGCTTCAGCCCATAATCGCGGAACCGCTGGACGAGACGCAATTCATTATTGTAGCTGGGGAAAGGCGCTACCGTGCGGCTCAGCGGGCAGGTTTGGCTGAGGTTCCGGTCATCGTGCGGCCTGTTTCCGGCGAAAAGCGGCTTGAGCTGTCGCTCATCGAGAATATCCAGCGCGAGGATCTGAATCCCCTGGAAGAGGCGCGCGCCTATCAAAGCCTCATGGATCGCACCGGTGCAACCCAGGAGCAACTGGCCGAAGCGGTCGGCAAAAATCGAAGCACGGTGGCCAATGCCCTTCGTCTGCTCCGTTTGCCAGAACAAATGCAGGAAGCGCTTCGGGACGGGGTGATTTCCTCCGGACATGCGCGGAGCCTCCTGGCTGTCACCGATGAAGGCGCACGGCAAAGCTTGTTCAACCGGATAATCGCCGAATCTCTGTCGGTTCGCCAGACCGAGCAGGCGGTTCAGGAACTGGGATCTGCGGCAGGCACGGCAAGACCTGGTGCCGGCAAGAAAAAAGGCGCGAAAAAAGCAGGATCTGCTGTTGACGAAGCTGCCCTTGATCCCGATTTGCAAGCCTTGCGCGAACTCATGATTGAAAAATTCGGCACAAAAGTCGAAATCAAAGGCGATCTCCAATCCGGCACTGTGGCAATTACCTATTTTTCAGCAGATGATCTCCAGCGAATTCTGGATGTTTTCGGACTTGGCGGGCAATCTTCTTGACTCTGATGCTGTATAACGATACAGTTTTATCAATAACGTTTTCAAATCTTTTCGAAAAAGGAGAAATACATGAGCATAATTGAATATGTCGAAGCGCGTGAGATTCTGGATTCCCGCGGAAACCCGACCATTGAAGTGGACGTCGTTCTTGAAGACGGCACCCTTGGCCGCGCTGCTGTTCCATCGGGTGCATCTACCGGTGAGTACGAAGCGGTTGAGCTTCGCGACGGCGACAAAAAGCGTTTCCTTGGTAAGGGTGTCCTGACTGCTGTCGAAAACGTCAACACCACCATCGCCGGAGAAATCTGCGGTCTCGACGCTCTTGAGCAGGTCGATATCGACCGGACCATGATTGAACTCGACGGAACCGAAAACAAAGGCAAGCTCGGTGCCAATGCCATCCTCGGCGTTTCCATGGCTGTCGCCCGCGCCGCTGCCGAATATCTCGGCCTGCCGCTCTACAAATACCTCGGCGGAGCCCACACCACCCTCCTCCCGGTCCCGATGTCCAACATCATCAATGGCGGCAAGCACGCCGACAACAAGGTTGACTTCCAGGAATTCATGGTCATGCCCGTCGGTGCTGAATCCTTCCGCGAAGCCGTCCGAATGAACGCTGAAGTTTTCCATGCTCTGAAAGGCATCCTCAAGGCCAACGGACACAATACCGCGGTCGGCGATGAAGGCGGTTTTGCTCCGAATATCGGAAACGAGGAAGCGCTCGAATACATCATGAAGGCTATTGAAAAAGCCGGCTATGTCCCTGGCGATCAGATTGCCATAGCGCTCGACCCTGCGGCCAGCGAGCTCTTTGAAGAAGGCGGCGGCAAAGGATATCGCTTCTGGAAGTCCAACCCCGACAAGCTCTCCAGCGCTGACGATATGATCGGCACTGTCACCGAGACTATCGAGACCATCAACATGGCAAAACGCGCCGGCTACACCGCTGTCGTTTCCCACCGCTCCGGCGAGACCGAAGACACCTTCATTGCTGATCTTACTGTCGGAATGGAAACCGGCCAGATCAAGACCGGCTCCATGTCCCGCACCGACCGCATCGCCAAATACAACCAGCTGATGCGCATCGAAGATGAAATGGAAGGCATTGCCGAATTCTGGGGCAAAAAAGTTTTCTATAACGTCCGCGGCTGATACCATTCATTGCGAATCGCAGAAAGGCGGACCCCAAAAGGCGTCCGCCTTTTTTTTGCTTGCGAAAGACGCTGAATTCGACCTACAATAAAGAAAGAAAAAACAGGGAGGAAATAACATGCTGACACGGCGCCTCGATGAGGCTCGAGAGGCTTGGAAAAAGAAGGATGCCGACGCCGCGCGGAAGGCACATGATCCGGCACATGAGCGGGTATCAGCCGAAGAAAAGCACACGACGGGCAGCGGCAAATATATCAAGAGCGTCATTTACGGCGGCCTTGACGGAACAATCACCACGTTTGCGGCGGTAGCTGGTGTTGCCGGTGCGTCGCTCTCCGCTGGCGTGGTGTTGATCATGGGGCTGGCCAACCTGCTGGCCGATGGGCTTTCCATGTCAATCGGCGATTATCTTTCATCAAAAAGCGAATCCGAGTACGAGGCTGCCGAGCGGGCGCGCGAAGCCTGGGAAGTGGAAAACTATCCGGAAGGTGAAAAGCGGGAACTGCAGGAAATCTACGTGGCGCGCGGCATGTCTGTTCAGGATGCCCACGATGTGGTGGAAATCATTGCAAAAGATCGGGAAGCCTGGGTGGATACCATGATGATCGAGGAATTGGGAATAATTCCCAATGATGAGTCGCCTATTAAAAACGCAATTGCGACGTTTCTTTCCTTCGGTTTTTTCGGGTTTTTGCCGATTGCCATTTATGTTGTCGGGCTTTTTGTGCCA
>JAJTBL010000184.1 GCA_021286925.1 Spirochaetia bacterium
AGGGATAAGGTGCTGCGCTTTTGGCCAGCCATCCAGCCGGTCCTCACCAACCTTTTTTAAAAGGCTATTGTCCGGATCAAGGCGCGTCAGTTCATCCCAGAGCGCGTCAAAGGCTTCATCGCTGATTTCAGGCTCGGCATTGTAGTACAAATCCTGATGTTTTTTTATCAGCATTTCGAGTTCTCTAACACGTGATGCTGATTGATCCTGCTCCATGAATCCTTCTCCTTGTCGGCTTACAGGCGATTGCAAAAATTCCTATGCAATCATAGAATGGTGTCAGAACATCATCAATACATCAAAAGGTGCGCCATGAATTTTTTTGCGATACAGGTGGTTTCAGGCCATGAGGCTGTGTATAAAGAGCTCTTCTCCATCAACAGACCCGATGTCACAATGTATCATATTGTTAAAAAAAACGTCTCAAGACGACGCGGCAAGCCCGTCACAATTCAATCCAGCGTATTTCCGGGATATCTCTTTTTCCAGCATCCCGATGAGCATCTGAGTCCTGAGCTGATTCAAGCGATTCGAAAAACCAAGTATTTTCTGCGCATTCTGCCTGCAACGGACAACATTCAGCCGCTCTGTCAGCGTGACACTGATATTATTCGGCAGTTCCTCTCGTGCGGACCTGTGATCGGTGATTCTCGCGTTGTCTTTGACGAGAACAATAAGATCAAGGTCATCGACGGTCCGCTTGCGGGTCATGAGGGGAAAATCGTCAAAGTCAATAAAAGAAAGCGGAGAGCTACGATTCTGCTGGATATCTGCAATTCACAGATGACAATCGTGCTTGGCTTTGAGATACTCGAAGCTATCGAGACCGCCAAAACATGAGTGCTATAAAATCCGGAGAACAGCTTCCCATCCTTTCATTGCTTGAGGTCAAGGAGATGCTGTTTGCCGCTACCATTCGCGCAACCGTAGCCCATGCCAGTGAATTTAAGATACAGCGTGAACCACTGCCCTTGGGCTACCGAATGATTCTTCCAGAGGATCTGGCAAAAGACGGCCTTTCACTCGAATTTTCCCATGGCATTCTTCTGTTTGCGACAGATACGATACAGTATCGAGGCGAGCCTCTTGGCCTGATTGTCGGTCCGGATCCCGTGCTCTGCGATGATTTGGCGTCAAATGTTAAAGTCTCATACCGAGAGGCAGAGCCGCAGTTCAGCTGGACAACTTTTCCTTCATCACGCATAGCAGCGAGAAAAAAAATCCGAATCGGCACATCGGACAGGGCTTCCCTGCTGGAAACACCGGGACAGCATCGGGAAAGGACAACCCATTGGACCGGTTCGTTCGATCATGAATACTCAGAGCCTTCCGCCGCTCTTGCGGTCTGGGAATATGACAAGCTTGTCGTATATTGCGCGTCGCAGTGGCCGAGTCATGTTAAAAGTTCTGTTTCCCAGGTGCTGAAAGTCCCGCAGAAAGATATCCTGGTTCGGCCAACCGATCTGGGACAGAGCATAGAAGGAAGGATATGGTTTCCTTCATTGATAGCCTGCCATGCGGCTTGTGCTGCAAAACTATGCAACAAACCTATTAAAATTCTTTACACGCGCGCCGAGGATTACTGCTTCGCTCCCAAGCAGGCGCGCAGTTATATCACAATAGAATCGCTTTCCGATGACCAAGGTCATCTTGCGACATTGGACATCCAACTTGTCCTCAACATTGGGGCTTACAATCCGCTGGCCGATGAGCTGCTTGATCATGCAGTGCTTTCCTTGCTGGGGATTTACGCCTGTCCAGTCATCACCATCGATGCATTCGCCGTTCAAACGAATGTCATTCCGCTCGGTGCTTTGGGAAATCTCGGATCCACGCATGGATTTTTTGCGCTTGACGCTCATATAAACCATCTCGCCCGCAAATATCAGAAGACTCCAGCTGAAATCAAAGCAGTCAATATGATTGCAAAAGGCATGACTGTTCACGGCGATGTTCAGGTTTCATCGGTAATTCCTTTTTCGAAAATTCAGCAAAAGCTTGAAACGATGGCTGATTTCAAGCGCAAACACGCAAGCTATGAAGTAATCCGCAAGCGAGACCCGGCAAGCAAGAAAGGAATTATCAGAGGCATTGCCGGGAGTTTTGGTTTTCAAACAGGGGACGCATTCCTGCAAAGCCCAGAAAAAAACCGCTATTCGGTTGAAGTTACGCTTGAAAAGGATCTTTCACTGACCGTTACAACAGAAGCAGCCATTTCATCAGAAAACGCAAGGCTCATGTGGAAGCGAACAGTCAGTGAAATACTCTCGCTGCCCGAACGTTCGATACATATCATTCAGGACAGCGTTCACACAAAAAGCGGTTGCGGGCCGATGGTTGTATCGCGCGGCGTATTTGCCATCAATAAACTTGTCGAGCGATCCTGCCGCGCACTGCAGAAACGGCGTTTCAGAGAAAGCCTTCCGCTGTCGGTCAATGCACAGATGCAATGCAACCCAAGCATCCAGTGGACTCCCGATGGTTTATCCGGCAAGGCTTTCGATGCGGCAAGCTGGTGCGGAACAATCATCGAACTGGAGGTAGATGCAGTGACCGGCAGAATCAAACCGCTCAACATCTGGATGGTCGTTGATGCTGGAAGAATCATCAATAAAACCATAGCCGAAGCAGCCTTGCGCGCACAGGCAGTCAATGCACTGCGCTTATGTGTTCTTGATGAAGTGGTTCCCGAATCTCTTGGCATAGAAAGCTTCCTTGCGAAAAAAAGATTGCCATTCAGTGAAATCCCCGATATCAATATCGAATTCATAGACTCAGACAGAACTTCCGCCCTCGGTATCGGAGAACTGCCCTTTACCACCATCCCTTCGGCATACTATGGCGCACTGGCACAGGCTTTGGCCGTTGAACTGCCTTCAATTCCTGCCAGCCCCTGGGATGTCATGCAAATCTGGGAGACCCCATGATCATCACCTTCATACTGAACGGAATGCCTCGAAAGGCTAAAATCCGCAGCGGAGATCGGCTTTCAACAATCCTGACCGAGGAAAACCTGCCCATAAAAAGCCTGATGCCGGATTGTCTTTCAGGCCATTGCGGCAAATGCCTCATTATCATGGATAAGCGTCTCGTCTATTCCTGCCTGGTCCCTGCTTTCCGTGCTCGTGACGCTGAAATTCTGACCATTGAAGGTCTATCGGATTCCGATGATGTCCGCGACATTCAGAAAGGCTTCCATGAAGCGCACTGCCACCCCTGCAGCTTCTGCAAGAACGCCAAAACCCTGGCCATCTGGGATTTGCTCAATCGAATACCGCTGCCCACTGAGGGACAGATCGAAGAAACGCTTTCCGTCGTTTCCTGCGCGTGCACCGACCCAGTCAGCCTCAAGAAAGCGGTCCTGATCGCTGCCGAGCTGAAAAATCAAAGGAAATACCACCGTGCTGATAAGTGAAATTCACTATCCGGCAACTGTCGCCGAAGCGCTCACGCTGATTGATGAACAGCCTGACACCCTGCTGTTAGCAGGCGGCACCGAGATTTCCGGCGCTCAAGCTGCTCGCTTTTTGCAGTTTCCACCAGCAATTGCCTGCATTGCGAAAATACCGGAGCTAAAAAAAACCACCAGGACAGAACAGTTCATGGAGTTTGGCAGCTGCACCAGCCTGACGGGTCTTCTCTCGCTCGGTCCTGACGTTTTGCCATACCCGCTGCCAGAAGCCATCCAATCAATCGGAAATCCGGCCATCAGGAATATTGCCACACTGGGCGGAAATCTGGCTTCGCGCAGGCAATTCATGGATTTATGGCCAGTTCTCGTCTGCATGGATGCACAGATAGAAATCCGCAATAAAAACAGCTCTCATTGGGCGAATATTTTCTACCTTGCAGACAGCAGCAACGCTCCGTTCTTTCCGGATAAAAGCATATTAACCAGGGTCAGAATTCCGCTCATTGAATACAGCAATGTTTTTTATCGGAAAATCGGCGGACAGGGTTTCCCGACGCATGAAACCGCAGTCTTTGTCCTCATGGCAGAAATCCAGCAGAATAAAATTGAAAGCTTCCGGCTTGTATTTTCCGGCAAAAAAGTATTCAGACTGCAAGAGGTCGAATTATCACTGTTTGGCAAAAAAATTTCCCGCACTTCCAGAGAGCTTGCTTTTGCGCGCCAAGAATACATCCGAGAATTCTCCCGAACCGGATTTCTGCCTCCTGCTCTTTTTTCATCCCTTATAACCGAAGCCTTTGAGAGCGTATTGGGAGTCAGCCTAT
>JAJTBL010000185.1 GCA_021286925.1 Spirochaetia bacterium
GAAATTGATAGACTTTATGAAACGGTAATTTCAGCAATCTTGAAAAAGTTATCCATCCAGCCTGATATGTCACCGGTTGCAGTCAGCATGCAGGACAGGGATAAAATCATAAGTACCATTAATAAATATTTCCCTGATCAGGCGATACACGTAGCAAACACCAGGGCCTGCAGTTCCTTCCTTGAAACCAATGAGACTTTCAAACCTCTTTCCGAGCCCTTTACCCCTGACCATATCGTATATGCTGGAGCCAAACCTCTTTATGTCAAAAAAGACACCGCAATGGACCCAGAAAAGCTGAAGCTGGCAATCAATCAATTTGTTGAAACTGAAGAATTTTCCCCGAAAATTATCGCAGTCGAAAAGACCGGGGTTTTCGCGTTGAGCGATACAAGAAAGAAAGCGGAGCTTGCGATGGCCCTCTTTCTGGATGCTGTAAAAATCGCATCACTGGCCGAGCGCTTGGGCGGCAGTCATCACATGAATAAAGCAGACATCGATTTTATTAAAAATTGGGAAGTTGAACACTATCGAGCCAAAGTGACCGCTGAAAAAAAAGGATAAACCTATGAGCATGAACCTTTACCGTGAAGCACAGGAACGCTATGGAGAAATCGGGGTCGATACCGACAAAGCTATCCGCATGCTCTCGCAGATTCCCCTCTCCATTCATTGCTGGCAAGGGGATGATGTCATCGGATTTGATGGAGCAGCTAGGCTGTCCGGCGGCATCTTGGCGACAGGAGCCTACCCCGGCAGAGCGCGGAACGCGGAGGAATTGCGCCGCGATATTGAAACGGCATTTTCGCTGATTCCCGGTACAAAGCGGTTGAATTTACACGCGATGTACGCAGAAACCAATGGAGAAAAAGTAGATAGGGATCAGCTTGAGCCCAAACACTTTGATGGATGGCTTGCCTGGGCTAAAAGCCTTGGAATCGGACTGGATTTCAATCCATCATTTTTCTCACATCCGCTTGCTGAGTCGGGCTTTACCTTGGCTCACGCCGATCCTTCAATCAGAAACTTCTGGGTTCGCCACGGAATAGCTTCTCGTCAGATTGCTCAATATTTTGCGGATGAACTGAAAGACACAGTTGTCAACAATCTCTGGGTCCCTGACGGATACAAGGATACACCGGCAGATCGGCTAGGACCGAGAATCCGGCTTCAGGATTCGCTCGACCAGATTTATCATGACTCACTGCCCAATGACCGGGTTGTCGATTCTGTCGAATCAAAGTTATTCGGCATTGGTTCAGAATCCTATGTCGCAGGCTCCCATGAATTTTATTTGGGATATGCCGCGAAACATGCGCTTGGATTATGCCTCGACATGGGGCACTTCCATCCGACTGAACAGATAGCCGATAAAATTTCAAGCGTCTTGCTCTTTATTCCAAAACTTGTTCTGCATCTCAGCCGGGGAGTTCGATGGGATTCAGATCACATCGTTGTCTGGAACGATGACATCAGCAATGTCGCGCATGAATTAGCCCGAATTCAGGCGTGGGATCGAGTGCACCTCGCCCTGGATTATTTCGATGCAAGCATCAATAGAATCGGCGCATGGGTTATCGGCGCAAGAAGTGTTCAGAAAGCGCTTCTTTCTGCTTTGTTGGAGCCGTCGGAAATTCTCCGGAACGAAGAACGGCATGGCAGCTACTTCAAACGGCTTGCATATCTGGAAGAATCCAAATCGATGCCATTCTCCGCAGTTTGGAATTATTACTGTGAAACCGAAAATGTGCCGGGAAATGCTATCTGGATCGACAGCGTTTTGGAATACGAACGATTGGTTCTTTCCAAGCGAGAGAGCTGAGCATTATCTTTTCGATTCAAGGCAACAAAGCGGCCGTGAGGCCGCTTTGTTTATTCTTAAAATCATGACAGCAGGATTTTTTCAGCAGCCGCAAGGCCGGCGCCATGGTCAAAGCGATAGCCAGCACGCGCAAAACCTCGCTCGATGGCACCGACTGTCGAGAGAATTTCCGATGCGTCGCTCATGCCCATGTGCCCGACACGGAAGTATTTTGTTTTGATGGCAGGATGCAAGCCGCCGGCAAGCATGGCTCCTTCTTCAGCTATCAGCGGCAAGACGCTCGCATCAATGCCTTCCGGATACCATACGGCAGTGAGCGTTGAAGCAAGCAGGTTATCACGAGCCGGCAGAAAACTCAGCCCGATGGCGCTCATCGCAGCTCTGAATGCCTTCGCATTTCTGCGATGGCGCAAGAACCGGGCATCCATGCCTTCCGCAAGAATCTGTCCAAGACTGACGTTGAGCGCACGAACAAGATTGACCGCTGGCGTACCGAAATAGGCTGGTTTTCCGGCCTCGTAAGCTTCCATCACGGGCAACCAGTATTGCCAGTCCAGATAATAGGAACGGACTGGAGTTTTCCTTGTTCTGAAAGCTTCCAGGGCACGGTCGCTGGCAATGAGCAGGGCTAATCCTGGCGGAACGCCAATCGCTTTCTGCGATGCAGTCAACGCGATATCCACACCCCATGCTTCCTGCCTCAATTCTTCGCCGCCAACCGCGCAAACCCCATCGACCAAGATCAAGGCGCCTGCTTCGCGGGCAGCTTCTGCAATAGCCTTGACATCGGTTTTAACACTCGTGCTGGTATCGACGTGGGTGATGCTGACAATTTTATATCGCTTTGCTTTCAGCATGGATCGAATTATTTCCGTTTGAGGAACATCACAGAGCTCGCTTGGCGCAATATCCACGACCGCTCCATGGACCTTGAAGACCTGTGCCATGCGGTCGCTGAAGTAGCCCGTATTCACGATGAGAACAGAATCACCCGGCTCCGTGATATTCGCCACGGCCAATTCCATGGCAAGCGTGCCGCTGCCGGCAACAATAAAAGGCTGGCCGGACGGAGCAAGCCAGACCTTTCTCATCATCGACAAAGCCTGTCCAAACTCCTTGATAAACTGAGGATCGACATGACTGAGTGTCGGCTTGCCGGTTTCAGCCAGCACCTCCTCAGTAAATTCAATCGGCCCCGGAATCATTAAAAGGCGTTTTCCTTTCATCAGCAACTCCTTGAACGTACTATGTTTCTGCATTTTTGCAGCTTTGGCAATTGCCAAAGCCTCAATGCTCTTTGCAAACATCCGTCTGACACAATCGGCTTAATAGTCAAGAATAGCATGGCGTGCACTATTCGTCACGAAAAAAATGGCTTGACATTTCGATAAATTTATATTTATATATATTCAACAGATTGTATCTGCGGGATGGATTCATTCTTCCCAAGGATGTATCATGGTTTTCCGAACTTGTATTTTCTGATCCGGAGGATTTCCTATGGAGAAGCGCATCGGAATCATCGCAATTATTGCTGAAAACAATACTTCTATTCCTCAGCTCAATATGCTGCTCTCTGAACACTCCATGATTATAACCGCTCGGCTTGGTTTGCCCATGAAAGACAAAGGCATCGGGCTTATTTCGCTTGTAGTGGAAGGAAATACTGACGAGATTGGAGCGCTTGCCGGAAAACTGGGCAGACTTGCGGGTATTAAGGTGAAATCCGTCCTCACTAAATTCAGGGAGGACGCACATGACCCAGAAAGCGGAAAACTTTCAGACATTCATTATTCCTGAGAAAATCAGGAGCCTTCTTTCGAGACCGGAACCGACTGAAGAAGAATTCGACCGAATTATCCAGAAGGCTCTGCGGCTGAGGGGTTTAAGCCCTGAAGATGCCGCGGTTCTCCTGACCTCACAAAATCCAGCTCGCCTCAATAAACTGCTAGCAGCGGCAGGAAAAATCAAGGAAGCGATCTACGGCCGTCGCATTGTGCTTTTTGCGCCTCTTTATATCGGCAACCGTTGCTCGAATGACTGCACCTACTGCTCATTTCGTGTTAGCAACACATCCATAGCCCGAACCAGCCTCAACCTTGATGAAATCCGGGAAGAAACTAAAGCCCTGCTCGCTGAAGGCCACAAGCGCATTCTCCTCCTTGCCGGCGAGACCAGCGAGGAATCCGTGGATCGGTTCACAGAGGCAATCCGAACCATTTATTCCGTAAACCACACAGCTTCCAGAACCGGAAAGATTTCTTCGATACGCCGGATTAACGTTGAAATCGCACCGCTCACAACAGAGGAATTCAGAAAGCTCAAGGAAGCGAAAATCGGAACGTATGCCTGTTTTCAGGAAACCTATGATCCTGAAATTTATGCCCGGTGCCATCCGTCCGGGAGAAA
>JAJTBL010000186.1 GCA_021286925.1 Spirochaetia bacterium
CCGCCTGAATGCTTCCGGTCACTATAATGAGCGGGCGGGTTGCAGAGAGAATGGTTTCCGCGAGGTATCGCAAAACCGGCTTTTCACCGAGCGGAAGAAGCATCTTATTGGTACCGTTCATCCGCGAACTGGCGCCTGCCGCAAGCAGAATACACGGGAACTGCCCTACCGGCTCAGGGTACAAGAGAGATGGTTTCATCAACAGCAGTATACCCAGGGCGAAGCCCAGAGGCAATCTTCCCTGCTGCCACGAACCTTGTGTATACTTGAAAGAGCGCATCGAAAAGGAATAGAACGTGAAAAACCGAATCATTTCAGCCGTCTTCATTCTTCTCAGCATCACGCTGCTTCAGCCGGGAGCTCAGCAAGCGCTTCCTCTGGAAGGTACCTGGACAGGCATTCTCAGCCCCGGCGGCTTGAATCTGCGGATTGTTTTTCACCTTGTGCAGAAGAATGGAAAACTGACAGCAACCATGGACAGCCCTGATCAGGGTGTTAAAGGGATACCAGTTTCCAGGGTAAGTCTTGTTTCTGATATTCTGGAGCTTGAGGTCAGCAGTGTCAAAGGCTTGTATTCGGGGAGAATTTCAGCCAATGGCATGCACATCGAAGGAGTATGGAAACAATCGGGGGCGGAATTCGCCCTGAATCTGGAGCGCCAGGATCCAAATGCCCCGCTCGCTCAATCAAATCAGCAATCGACAAATAATATGCCCGCTCAACGGCCCCAGGAACCCAAACCGCCATTTCCTTATTCATCGCACGAGGTTGTTTTCAAGAACATAAAAGCGGGCATCAAGCTTTCGGGTACGCTGACAATTCCGGCTGGGAAGGGACCTTTCCCCGGAGTCGTGCTTGTTTCAGGTTCGGGACCGCAAAACCGAAATGAAGAAATCCTCGGTCATAAACCTTTTCTCGTTATCGCGGATTTTTTAGCACGGCACGGGGTTGCCGCGCTCCGATATGACGACCGGGGTGTCGGCGAATCCCGCGGGAAATTTGCCGGGGCAACAACCTTCGATTTCGCGGATGACGCGGAGGCTGCCGTCGAATATTTAGCAAGCCGGGATGAAATTCTCAAAGACGGAATCGGCATAATCGGTCATAGCGAGGGAGGTCTTATCGCTCCGATTGTCGCGGCGAATAATTCAAAGGTCAATTATATTGTCCTGCTGGCAGGACCGGGAATCAGGGGCGATCAACTGCTTGCCCTGCAGAATGCTGAGATCGGGCGAGCGTCAGGAATGACAGAGGCTTCCATTGCCAAAGCCTGGGATATGAATAAGAAACTATATGCCATTGCCATTCAGAATGAAGAGGCTGCAGCACTGGAAAAGGCAATCGCCGATGAAGTTGTCAGATCGCAGGATCCTGACGGCAAAGCTGACGCAGCCCAGCGAAAAGCCCTGGAAGCCCAGGGCAGACAGGTTGCCGCTCAGCTGCTCGATCCATGGATGCGTTCTCTGCTCGCGCTCGACCCCGCACCCTATCTTGAAAAGACTAGTGTTCCCGTGCTTGCCCTGAATGGGAGCATGGACTTGCAAGTCCCCGCTGATGAGAATCTCGCCGCTATTCAAAAAGCGCTTTTTATCGGGGGAAATCAGAAGGTCACGATCGTAAAGCGTGATGGGCTGAACCACTTATTTCAACATTCCAAAACAGGCTTGCCTTCGGAGTATGGCATAATCGAAGAAACCTTCGCCCCTGAAGCGCTGGATATCATGCTTGATTGGATTGTCAGGCTTTTCTCTGTGCCGCAATGAAGGATTCAAGGCGGGCAATCTCAGCCCTGGTTTTTTCAGGTGCTGGTCCGCCAGTCTGCTTTCTTCGAGCGACACAAGCGGTAGGAGTGAGATAGTCAGTGAGCAGATCCGGCGCAACGGCACATTCGGCAAAGACCTGATGTGCTTCAGCCAGATCAGACTGATCGATTTCCCGCAGTCGCTTTCCTTTGCGCGCGCAAATCTGTACGAGCTCTTTTGCCGCATTGTAGGCTGTTCTAAAAGGAATTCCTTTTAGAACAAGGAATTCCGCCACATCGGTCGCTTCAAGGTAGCCGTCTTTCAGGGCATCTTCCATTCTCGCGGCATCGGGAACCAGGGAAGTCACCAGAACTGCAAAGGCTTTCAGCGATCCGTGCAAGGTATCTTCTATCTCGAAAAACAGCTCTTTATCTTCCTGCAAATCCCGATTGTAGGCATAGGGCAGACCCTTCTGCATAACGAGCAGGGCTTGGAGATTGCCGAACACCCTCCCCGCCTTTCCCCGGATCAGCTCAGCAGGATCGGGATTCCGTTTTTGCGGCATAATGCTGGAACCTGTGCTGGCGCGGCCAGTCAGCTTCATGAATGAATACTCGGTGGAAACCCACAGGGCAATATCCTCGCAGAACCGGGACAGATGCACCATCAGCGATGCCCCGGCGCTTGCGTAATCGATACAGGCGTCGCGATCAGCAACAGCATCCATAGTGTTTCTGGAAGGTCGGGCAAAGCCCAGCAAATCAGCGGTGTATTCACGATCCGTCGGAAGCCCTGAACCAGCGAGAGCGCCCGAACCGAGCGGTGACTCATCCAGCCGATTCATATTATCGATAAAACGGCTGTAATCACGCTCAAGCGCGGCGCACCAGGCAAGCAGATGATGGGCCAAGGTCACCGGCTGGGCTCGCTGGAGATGGGTATAGCCAGGCATCAGGGTTTCGGTGTGATTTTTTGCAACCGAAAGGATTGCCTCTATCGCGTCCAGCACATCGAAAGCCGTGTTTTTGCAGGCCCGCTTCATGTGAAGCCTGAAAGCAACCGCTACCTGGTCATTCCGGCTTCTGCCGGCGTGAACGGCCTTCCCTGCTTCTCCAAGCCTTCTGACCAATTCGGCCTCAATAAAGGAATGGACGTCTTCGCTGTCAGCATCAACTGCGAGCTTACCTTCCGCTGCTTCTTTCAGCATCGCTTCAAGCGCAGCGGTTATCGCCGCGCTTTCTTCAGGCGGAAGAATGCCGGTCTTGCCCAGCATTCGGGAATGAGCGATGGAGCACTCCAAGTCTTCCTGCAGTAATCGTGAATCAACGGCGAGGGAAGATAAAAACAGTTCAACATCCTTATCCAGCGCTTCGCCTGAGGTCCCCGCTTCCCAGAGTTTTGCCATGTTCAGCTCCTTCCCGAGTGGTTATCAAAAGTGACAGACCAGTCGATTCAGTCACCCGCTGGAGCAGTATAGCCGGAACTCCCCGGTTTTACCACATCGGGACCTGCCGCAGTGCCATGAGCAGCGATTCTGGCGTTGAGCCGCGCCCGCACTTTGGTCGGCAGTCCGAAGAGATTGATAAAGCCAGTTGAATCATGATGCGAGAACAAGGGTCCGGTCGTGAAACTCGCAAGACTCGCGTCATACAATGAATAGGGGGAGGCCGCGCCGGCAGAAAGGATGTTTCCCTTGTACAACTTCAGCGTCACCGTTCCCGTGACTGTTTTCTGTGTCCAATCGATAAAAGCGTTCAGCGCGCCGCAAAGCGGAGAGAACCACTCGCCTTCATAGAGAATCTCGGCAAAGCGCTGGGCAACCGTCATCTTGAATGACAATGTCTTTTTATCCAAGCAGAGTTCTTCGAGCTTGTCATGTGCGGCCATGATGATCGCACCGCCCGGAGTCTCATAGACTCCCCGTGATTTCATGCCGACAACCCGATTTTCCACCATATCGACAATGCCGACGCCGTGCTTGCCGCCGATCTGGTTCAGCTTCTTGACCAGGGATACCGGGTCGAGTTTTTCGCCGTTGACCGACACCGGAACGCCGTTTTCGAAGGCAAGCGTGACATATTCAGCCTTGTCCGGCGCTTTTTCAGGAGCGACTGTCATTTTCAGCATACCCTCGAATTTCGGTTCATTCGCCGGATCTTCCAGGTCGAGTCCCTCATGGCTGATATGCCAGAGGTTGTCATCGCGCGAGTATGAATCCGATTTTTTCATCGGCACGGGAATGTTTCTTTTTTCTAGATATTCGATTTCTTCCTCCCGGCTCTGAATGTCCCAGATTCTCCAGGGAGCGATTACTTCCATTTCGGGTGCAAAGGCCTTGACGCCCAGCTCGAACCGAACCTGATCATTGCCTTTTCCCGTACAGCCATGCGCCACAGCATCCGCTTTTTCCTGAAGAGCGATCTCGGCCAGACCTTTTGCCAGAAGCGGTCTGGCGGCAGAGGTCCCGAGCAGATATT
>JAJTBL010000187.1 GCA_021286925.1 Spirochaetia bacterium
TTCTTCAGAATAGGAAGCTGAAAATTTCCTGTCATACAGGGCTTGACCCGGATTTTTCACATCCCCAGCCTGCGAAAATGCTCCATAGCCTGATCCTGTATACATGTTCAGAAGTTCTGCCTTTTCAGGAATACGGTAACGATCCCGCATGAAGACGATGGATTCTGAAAGCCGTCCAGGCTGGGGGCGATCACGCTGTTGCTGGGTGGGATATCCGATACACAGCATGGTGATCGGAAAGACATATCGAGGCAAGTGGAATAAGTCCTTGTGTATCTCCCAATTTTCCATGATATCGCCGATATAGCAGGTTCCAAGACCGAAATATTCGCAGGCTGCAGCTGCTGTCTGTGCTGCGATCAAGGCGTCACAGCAGGCAAGCAGGAGATCCGATTCCCTCGGTTTGACGAGCGGCCTTCCGGTTTCCGAGCACCATGCCGGTACCTCATGGGCATGATAGTATTCCATCATTCGTCCGTAATCAGCGAGAAAAACGAGTACCCAGGGGGCTTGCTTTATAAAGGGCTGATTGTCGCAGGTGACTGAAAGCCGCTCTTTAATCTCTGGGGAATCTGCCTCGATAATCGAATAGAGCATGAGATTGCCGGCAGTCGGGGCTCTTCTGATGGCCTCCCAGACACTGTGTTTGATCGATTCAGGAATAGTTCGATCTTCATAGGCACGGATTGATTTTCGTTCCAGGAACAAGCGATTGAAGTCATTCATGCAGGTATCATACCCTGTAATTTCAAAAAATAAAACATTTTTCGATATTCCCGCTTGACAACAAGCCGCTGGTTGTATATCAATCGTTGGTACAATGAAGCGGACAAACCTGGTCAGCATTATTATTTCCTCACTGGTAATTATCCTGTCACGGAGAACGGAGGAAGAATAGCTGGCTGGCTGAAACAGAGAAAAGGCCGTTCTTCCTTCCGGGAGAACGGCCTTTTTTTATTGTTCATGGTTCGATTCAGGGAGTATGAAGATGGAAAAATCCGGTGCGGCAATGATTCTGGAAGCATTGCGGAAAGAACATGTCGATATCGTGTTCGGCTATCCGGGCGGCGCGGTCATCCCGCTTTTCGATGCCTTGTATGATGCTCCGGACATCAGGCTGATCATGACTCGCCATGAGCAGGCAGCTGTCCACGCAGCTGATGGATACGCCCGAACCACCGGCAGAGTCGGTGTCTGCATTGTTACGAGCGGTCCAGGAGCGACCAATACGGTAACTGGTCTGGCGACTGCCAAACTGGATTCTGTCCCGATAGTCTGCATTACCGGTCAGGTGTCACGGAGTTTGCTCGGCAACGATGCTTTTCAGGAAGTGGACACAATCGGGATAACCCAGCCCGTGACCAAGCACAATTTCATGGTGTCTGATCGAAAATTGCTGCCGCGTCGTTTAAAAGAAGCCTTCATGATAGCCGCGACTGGCCGCCCGGGACCAGTCGTCATCGATATTCCCAAAGATATCCAGATCGAAAAATGCGATGATGCGTATCCAGAAACTGCCTCAGTCCGGGGGTACACTCCTTCGCCTGACGCGTATGAGAGCAAAATTCCCCAGCTCGCGGAAGCTTTGCGGGATGCAAAAAAACCGCTTTTTTTTATCGGCGGGGGCATGGCGATCGCTGACGCGACAGCTTTGTTTTCTCAGCTTCTTGAGAAGGTTCAGGCTCCTTTTGCGACATCACTCATGGGAATCGGGGTTATGAATTCGAACCATCCGCTGAATCTGGGTAGGTTGGGCATGCACGGAACCATTGCCGCTAACCAGGCGCTGGCCGAATGTGACCTTCTCGTGGGCCTTGGCGTTCGATTTGATGACAGGGCTATCGGAAACCCTGACCAGTTTGCGCCGCATGCCCGCATTGCACAGGTTGATATCGACCCTTCTTCCATCGGCAAGAATATCCGGGTTGATTTAGCCATTGAAGGCGATCTTCGCCCAGTTCTCGAGGCGCTTATTCGCGCGCTTTCGCCTGCTCAGTTTCCGCAATGGCTTTTGCAAATAGAGGAATTCAGGAAATACCAGAATGCTGTCCAGAACCGGCATCAGCACAAGGTTGGAAACACTGACGAAATGCCGCGGCCGCAGGAAGTTCTCAGCGCGGTGCGAGGAATTTTTCCCGATGCCATCATCGCAACCGAAGTGGGGCAGAACCAGATGTGGGCAGCACAATATATCCCGTTTTCACGCCCCCGCGAGTGGCTGACATCCGGCGGGCTCGGAACCATGGGTTACGGGCTCCCTGCGGGGCTTGGCGCGCAGGCAGCCCATCCTGAGAGACCTGTTGTTGTCATAGCCGGGGATGGTTCCATCCAGATGAATATTCAGGAACTGGCGACGCTCGTTCAGGAAAATTTGCCTCTCGTTGTGGTCATTCTGGACAACGGTTACCTTGGGATGGTCAGGCAGTGGCAGGAGTTGTTCGCCGGAGGCCGCTATGCGTCAACCTGTCTCAAATTCAATGTGGAATGTGAAAAAAAATGCAAACCGGGTGCGCCGTGTTCTCGCCCGAGTCTTGATTTTGCCGCTATTGCGCGTGCCTACGGGGCTGAGGGCTTCATGGTGGACAGCCTGCCATTGTTCCGCGCAGCCTGTCTTGCGGCAAGGAAACTGAAAAAACCTACGGTTATCGATTGTCTCATAGGCCGCGAAGAAAATGTCTGGCCGATTGTTCCGCCGGGCAAAAGCAACAGCGAAATGGTGTATGAAGGAGAAAGGGTATGATATACAGGTATGAAATCATTGCGGAAAATCATGCGGGTACTTTGTCACGGATAGCTCGGCTTCTTGAAAGCCGAAATCATGCATTGCTCATCCTGCAATCGAAAACGCTGGGTGATGAACTCAGCCATATCAGCCTTTCAATTCGGGCAACACCGCAAAACGCGGAAAAAATCCGTTTGCTCATCCAGAAAATGATCGATGTTATCGATGTCAAGGTCAGGGAAAACGCTGAAGCCGTGTAGCTATGAAGCGCTGCAATTCATGGTTTTAGCGGCAATCAGGAAGCAATCGTTTGCAGCGCTTTCAAGGTTGTGTCTAAAAGGCGGCGGCAGTCATCCGGTTTTGTATGATAGCCTCCGCCGCCTGTTTTCTGCCTGATGACGACGGTGCCGTAGTTGTCATCGCCGCTGGCTTCCACTTCATAGCCTGATGCTCGGAATGCTGCAGCCTTGCTCCACGATGTCCCTTTGCCTTTTGTCAGGATGACCGAATACAAATACGGTACCTGCCCGTTCGGACCCTTATTGATGGCAGCCTGCATCTGTGCGCCAATCAAATCCAGCGGTTTGTGTTTGGGTTCAATCATGAGCCGCGCGTTTTCAGGGATCCGCAGACCCTGATCATCACGGTCAAGGCGGACATAGGGAGTGCAGACAAAACCTGCCGGCAAGGGCTGAGAACGCACTGCCTGCAATGATTGCATGATCATTTCGAATTCTCTGGGAACCCAGATTCTGATCTTCAGAAAATGGAAAACCGGCCACCACAAAATAAGCATGTCAAGAAAAACCAAGCCCGGTATACTGAGCCATGCTCTGAAAGCGAGCGTGAAAATTGCGAGAACCAGCGTAAATGGTATTCCGAATCCAGGCCGGTACCAGAGCGGTATTTTGATTTTTCTCGCGGACGAAAATGCGTCAGCGATTCGATCCAACTCGGTATCGCCTGTTGCGACCCACTCTTCTTCGCCTTTGTCTTTTGGCTTGTTTGTCCAGGTCTTTGCGGAGAGGACCGCCAAAGGCGCTATCATGAGGAGTGTCCCTGCGAGCATTCCTGCTTCCTTACCGAATACCTGCAGGAGTATGCCAGCCAGCGCCCCAGCGCCTGCAATTATCAATCTCGTTTGCAGGCCGAGTCCAGAAATTCTGAATTTGATTTCCGCTTTTTTCATCATGGTATCCTCGCTTGATATCCGGCAGGTGCTGATTTCGTATAACGCCAATACAAGGGGCAGGCTCCCTGACAGGCTGAAAAACTGGAACACTCCCGGCATGTTTGCGGAGCGTGTTGTTTTTCCTTGAAAGTCTTGGCTTTTTCCGAAAACCAGACAGCTTGAAAACTTGATGCAAGGAGATTCCCGACAGGCTCATCCCAGGAGGAGCATGGCAGAATCGCGCCGTCTGGCGCAACTGAGATAAGTCCATCCAGCGCCGCACAGCTTTTATTCCCCAGCCCCC
>JAJTBL010000188.1 GCA_021286925.1 Spirochaetia bacterium
GCTCATAGGTCGAATCGAAGAAACTCGGTCTGAAAATGCCGGTGAAATAGCGGTATTCGAGGCGCCAGTTAATAAATAAGACGTTGCCCAGGAAGCCCGCCGCAGCGCCATAGTTGTGCGGCCCGGCATTGTCCCAAATCAGATCGGTTCTAAAACCTTGGGTGACTGTTGACGCGTTGTTCGGGCTAGCAAAATCGGCTTTCACATAGGGCAGGGTGACCGCTGCATCGGCAAAAGCTCTGATTCCCAAGACTGGATTTGCCGGGATGATCGGAAGATCAAGATCAAGTCCGGATCCAATGAAAACCAGATTCTTTCCCGCTGTCTCCCAGGTTGTGCCGGCAAGATCCTTTCCAGCGTTCAGATCCGCGACAGCTGAAAGGCCGACAGCCAGCTTGAAGCCTTTTATCGGCCTTACATACAGCCTCGTTCCGACAATTTCCGGAAAAGGCAGGTCATTGGCCAGCGCCTCAAAGCCGACAGCCCCGAAATCGTAGCCGACATTGACGCCGGTTCTTCGGATGCTCGGGAAGTCGGTATCGTTCCGATAATTCCGCATGATAAGTCCATGGCCGATGGTCAGGTCATGCAGGTTGCCGACCTTGAGGAAGAACTTATCCTCGAGCGGCTGTCCGTATTCGAGATACTTTATCTTCAGTACAAGGTCTGACGCGACATCCATGAGGGCTTTCATCGTATCGGTTCCCCAGTATGCCGCTCCGAAATCCCACTCGTTGTTGCCGCCCGGCGCATACCAGGTGGAAGGATTGAAAAGGTCGTCCTTGTAGATTACAGGCAGGTAAAGGCCGAGTTTCAGCCTGCCCATCCTGACTTCCGGAGCAAGAACAATCTTGGAGTACCCGACCCCGTCAATGGTCACCGATCCCATTTCCATGGCCAGATTTTCCCGTGCCCACCCCAGAATGCCTGCTCCGATTCCTTCCTGCGCAAAAGCGGCAAATGGAATCATCAACGCGAGCAGAAGTGAAAAAGCAACAATTTTTTTCATGCCAATCCTCCCTTTCGTTTAGAAGCGCACCGAGGCGCTCAGGCTGGAACTGACGTCCCAGTCATCTATGGATGGATCCCAGCGGTATGCGTAGTTGAGCGTCAGGACAGTCGCACCAGTCTTGTAATGAACTGCCAGACCGATGACGGCATCAGTCGGATCGATGACATCCTGTAAAAATGGTTTTGCCCGTCCGATAAAGTATTTTTCATACCCACCCTCAAAGGAAAGTCCGCCGATAAGTCCGTCTTTCAAAAGCAGACTGCCTTTCAAATGAGGATATTCACTAGAATTGCTGGTTGCAACTGAGGGGATGGCGGCAAAGGGGCCGTCCAGTGTCGCATCAAAAACAAACATATTGTTGAAGAGCGTGAAACCGACATTGGCAAGCCAGCCTGGGGCAAAACTGCCGGGAGCTGTGTTCTCGATATAGGTGAAGCGGTCAGCCCGATAGAGATCATAGTTCGCGTCATAATAGGAAGGGATAAATCCCTCCTGCAGATAGCGGACCTGGGCTCCGTATTTTACAATGCCGAGCAGCTTGCCGCGAAGACCGCCGATGGCCCCCATGGCTCCGTTCATTTCCTGGGCTCCTTCGGCAAAAATGGTCAGCGATAAAAGATCCCCAGTCATAACCGGCACGGTTACGTCAGCGCCGAGAACATAGATGAGCTTGCTCGCCGGGTATGAGCCCAGGTCTCCGGTTGGAATATAGAGCAGGGGATTTCGGTCCGCCACTGCAGTCGCGCCGATCTGGATTCTGCCGGGAATTCCGTTGCCGAAGAAAGCAAGCGGCCGGATATATACTCTGCCTCCCACAACGTCCAGCTTGGAAATGTTGCCGGTCAGCACTTCCAGGCCAATGAAGGGGAATTGGAAGGCAGCACCGTCAAGTCCAGCCTGCAGGCCGAAGATTCTGGTGTCGGGCAGGAAACGGGTGTTCGCGTAGTCGGAAATGACAAGCCCGTTCGCGAGACTGAAATCCGAAATAGAACCAAGCTTCACATAGATAGGATCCACACCCCGCAGACCATAGCGGACGTACATGATTTTGGGCAGATAGACATCAAAAACCGTCTGTCCGCTTTGAGGAATCCAGTCCGGGGCATAAATCTCAATCGGTGTCGTTCCGTTCGGATACAGTTTGAAACGGATGGTGAAATCGAGACCGACTCCAAATTTCCCAATGGACAGATCAGGCTGGAAGCCAAGCTTTGACCAGCTTTCGAGTGCTCCGCCAGTGCCGGTCGGCAAAAGGTCTGAACCAAGATTCAGCCCGGCGGAAAAGCCTGGGGCCGGGGCTCCCGTTTCCTGCGCCGCGATCGGGAACGCCGCAATCAGGATTGCAAGAACAAGCGCGAATTTTCGCATAATTAGATAACCTCCTGTCGTACAACTTTTTCTTACACCGAGACACTATCCACTATAAAACAGAATTTTGCGGATTGCATCTTATAATCGCACTTTTTAAGTCAATTATATGAATTTATACCTTGCAATATTGTAAAACACGCGTTTTCCCAGTACAGTGGCGCGGGAAGGAGGACGAGATGGACTTTTTCGCGAAGCTTGAAGCACGGGTGAAAAGCCTCAGCACAAATCTCTGTGTCGGCTTGGACCCTTCTTTTTCTCAAGATGAGATATCCAGGCTTGGAACTGAGGCCTGTCTTCAGACAGCGCTTGAACGGAATCTGAATATAATCGAAAAAACGGCCCCCTTTACCGCCTGCTATAAACCCAATATCGCGTTTTATGAAGCGTTCGGCGGACGCGGGCTTGATGTGCTGAAGAAAACTATCGACGCGATTCCCAAAGACATTCCTGTCCTCCTTGATGCCAAACGTGGCGATATCGGTTCTACAGCCAAAGCCTATGCCCAGGCTGTTTTTGGGTATCTCGGCGCTGACGCTGTTACCCTGAACCCCTACATGGGCAAGGACACGGTTGAACCATTCCTTGCATGGGAAGGCAAAGCTGTCTTCATACTTTGCAGAACCAGCAATCCGGGCGCTCCCCTTATCGAGGAATTGCCGGTTGATGGGAAACCGCTCTATCTCAAGGTGGCGGAGGAATTCGCGTCATGGTCGCCTCGGGTCGGACTCGTGGTAGCGGGCAATGATCCGGCCAGCCTGAAGGCTGTGCGGGATGTAGCGCCTTCTGTCTGGATTCTCGCGCCCGGCATCGGCGCGCAGGGCGGCAAGGCTGACGAAGCCATGCAAGCCGGTTCTCGCGCTGACGGCTCAGGCATTCTGGTTGTTGCGGCCCGTTCTGTTGCCGAAGCCCCTGATCCTGGCGAAGCCGCCCGCAGCTTGCGCGATATCATGCGGCAGCGAGGTTCCATGAGCGTGCCTGCCGCCGATCCGCTCAAACAGGAACTCATCAAATACCTCATCGAGACCGGATGCTTCAAACTTGGAGAATTCACGCTCAAAAGCGGGAAAAAGAGTCCGTTCTACATTGATCTTCGCAAACTGATCTCCAATCCTGCCGCTATGCGGGCGGCCGGAAAAGCCTATGCCCGTCTCGCATCCCAGCTTGTTTATGCGAGAATAGCCGGTATCCCCTCTGCAGGCCTGCCGCTTGCGACTTCTGCATCCCTCGAGATCGGCAAGCCCATGATCTGGCCCCGAATGCCGGTCAAGGAACATGGCACCGGCAACAGGATTGAGGGCTCCTTTGAACGCGGCGAAGTTGTCCTTCTTCTAGACGATCTCATAACAACCGGTTTGAGCAAGATCGAAGCGATCGATATCCTGCGCTCGGAAGACCTTGTGGTGAGGGATCTGATTGTTTTAATCGAGCGTGGAAGCGAGGGGCGTGCCGATATGGAAAAAGCTGGCGTCAGGCTTCATGCGTTTTTGCAGGTCGGTGAGTTATTCGATTATTGTGAACAAGCCGGCATCATAGACAGCGCCAAAAAGCGCGAACTTGAAGATTTTACCGGCCTGAATTCATAATTCGTCATTCCTCCGCCGCAAGGCTCTCCATTCAGAGAAAGTCGGAGAGCCTGCGCGAGCCGGTAAAATTCGATATTTCTTGCTGAAGTTCGAGCCAGAATTTGGATGCCTTGCAATCATCGAGCTTGTCGCAGGGGTGATCGCAGTCATCTTGGCAGTCACAGGGTTTGCACGGACTTATAGAGAGCGTTTCGCCTGCCGCCAGGAGAATTTCCTGGATCGATA
>JAJTBL010000189.1 GCA_021286925.1 Spirochaetia bacterium
CTGCCAAAATCGATATGCTAAACATACTTTATGGATAAACTGATCATAAAAGGCGCCCGCGAACATAACCTCAAGAACATCGATCTGGAACTTCCCAGAAACAAACTGATCGTTATCTCAGGTCTTTCCGGTTCAGGGAAAAGCTCGCTCGCTTTTGACACTATTTTTGCGGAAGGCCAGCGCCGCTATGTCGAATCGCTTTCAGCTTATGCCAGGCAGTTCCTCGGCAGGCTGGACAAGCCGGATGTCGATTATATCGAGGGGCTTTCGCCCGCCATCTCAATTGAGCAGAAGACAACGCACAAAAATCCACGCTCGACAGTCGGGACTGTGACCGAAATCTACGACTATTTCCGCCTCCTCTTCGCGAGAATCGGTATCCCGCATTGCCCTAAATGCGGCAGAGTGATCAAAGAGCAAAGTGTTGATCAGATTTTGGATACAATTCTTTCCTGGCCTGATGACACCAGGATCCAGATTCTCGCACCGGTTGTGCGAGCGATGAAGGGCGAACACAAAAAGATTCTTGAAGATGCGCTCAAACAAGGGTTTACCAGGGCCAGGATTGATGGCGTGATGGTGGATCTTGAAGAAGCGCCGGCTTTGGAAAAGCAAAAAAAGCATACCATAGAAATTGTCATCGATCGAATCAAGCTGAACCACGATGCGCGCCGCAGAATCGCAGAAGCGGTCGAAACATCGCTTCACATTGCTGATAGTATTGTCATAGTGCTTCGCGATGAGGGTGACGGCACCGTGAAGGAAGAGTTTTTCAGTCAGAAAGGCGCCTGCCCGGAATGCGGCATTTCCCTTCCTGAAATGGAACCGCGGCTATTTTCTTTCAATGCGCCGCAAGGCGCATGTCCGGTTTGCACAGGTCTTGGCGTCAAGCTGGAATTCGATCCTGATCTGGTCATCCCGAATAAGAGCCTTTCTTTCAATGAAGGTGGCTGTATTCCCTACAACCCGCAGTCCGCCTGGAACCGGTCGCGCTTTGAAGCCTTGTCCAATCATTTCAAATTCAGTCTTGATACACCCTTCGAAGACCTCCCGCAAAAAGCCATGTCAGCAATCCTGTATGGCACCGATGAAGAAATACATGTCCGGTATGACAATCGTGAAAATACGGGTCATTTTGAGTATCAGACCAGATTCCCAGGCATCCTGGAGGATCTGAAACGCCGCTACATGGAAACAACCAGCGAGGGCATCAAGCAGTGGCTTGAACATTTCATGACTGAAAAACCCTGCATGGCCTGCGAGGGAAAGCGGCTTCGGCCGGAAGCGCTTGCGGTCACCATCGGCGGTAAAAATATCCATGAGCTTTCATCCTTTTCAGTGGAAGAAGCGCTCTCCTTCTTCGATTCGGTCCAGCTGACGGATGTCGAACAGCAAATCGCGAAGCAAATTTTGAAAGAAATACGCGCTCGTCTTTCTTTTATGAAAAATGTCGGGCTGGAATACCTGACCCTCGAGAGAAAAGCCTCGACGCTTTCAGGCGGAGAAGCCCAGCGGATCCGGCTGGCAACCCAGATCGGCAGTTCGCTGGTCGGTGTTCTCTATATCCTGGATGAGCCTTCCATCGGCCTGCATCAACGGGACAACCAGCGGCTTATCGATACGCTTACCTTTCTCAGAGATATCGGAAACACCTTGATTGTCGTTGAACATGATGAACAGACCTTGCGCACGGCTGACTACATTGTCGATTTGGGGCCGGGGGCCGGGGAACACGGCGGCAGGGTTATCGCGGCGGGGCCGCCAGAGCATATCATGCTGTCGGAGGAGAGCGTTACCGGGCGATACCTCGCGGGAAAGCTTTCAATAGACGTTCCTCGTGTCCGGAGAAGCGGCAACGGCAGCAAAGTGGTGATCCGCGGAGCCCGAGAGCATAATCTCAAGAATATCGATGTCGAAATTCCATTGGGAATGTTTGTGTGCGTGACCGGGGTTTCGGGGTCCGGGAAAAGCACCCTGCTTTCAGATGTGCTCTATCCCGCCATTTCCAACCGGGTCATGCGGACATCGATGACCGAGGGCCAATATGATTCCCTTGAAGGTGTCGAATTCATCGATAAAATCATCAATATCGATCAAAGCCCGATAGGCCGGTCGCCTCGTTCCAAGCCTGCAACCTATGTCGGTGTCTTTACCGCAATACGCGAACTTTTCGCCAGTCTTCCTGAGTCAAAAGCGCGAGGTTGGAAGGCGGGGCGCTACAGTTTTAATGTCAAGGGCGGCCGCTGTGAAAATTGCCAGGGTGACGGCACGCTGAAAATCGAAATGAATTTTCTGCCGGATGTCTACATAACCTGCGATGTCTGCCACGGAAAGCGTTTCAATCAGGACACGCTGGACATTCGATACAAAGGGAAAAACATCGCTGATGTTCTGGACATGACCATAGAAGAGGCGACAGAATTTTTCGAACACATACCGCCCATCAGGCACAAGCTCGAAACCCTGCTTTCCGTTGGGCTTGGCTATATCAAGGTTGGGCAGTCAGCGCTCACGCTCTCAGGCGGTGAAGCCCAGCGTGTGAAACTGGCATTCGAACTGGCGCGGCGTGCGACCGGGAAAACCCTTTATTTCATGGATGAACCGACAACCGGCTTGCATTTTGCCGATGTAAAACAGCTCATGGACGTGATTCATCGGCTTGTGGATACCGGGAATACGGTGGTCATGATTGAACACAATCTTGATGTCATCAAGCAGGCGGACTGGATTATCGACCTTGGCCCTGAAGGTGGCGGCAGAGGAGGCTCGATTGTCGCCCATGGACGGCCCGAAGAAGTTGCTCAATCCCCTGCCTCCTATACCGGCGCTTATTTAAAGCCGTATCTTTCGGTCTGAACGCAATCCATGCTAGGATGTTCGCAGGTATGTTTTCTGCGCGAAACTGCAAAACCGCTTTGCTCATTTTTCTCCTGCTTGTGTCATTCGGGGGCCTTTCCCCCGACAAAACGCTTGCGGCACAGGAAAATGACCCCGGAGCCGAATATCTGAATTCTCTGTCGGTGCTGGAACGCAAAACGCTGGCTTTGGATATTGCGGTCAGCAGTTATTATGAGCTCACAGATCTTGCAAAGCGCTTCAATCTTTCAACTGAAGGGACAAGCCAGGAACTTCGTCAGCGGCTTTATGCCTTTTTCAAACTTGAAAACCCTGTAAAACCTTCTGCTGATTCAGTGACCATTGAAAGCGCTTCATCGTTTTCGACTTTTTCCGCGGAACAGAAGACTAAAAATCTTATCCAGCTTTCAGGACCTGTCCTCCTCAAGGTTTCGACCAGCGACGGCTTTTTGCATCGCATCAGCGCGGACAGCATTCTCTATGACAGTGAAAATAGCATTGTCGAAGCGAAAGGAAACATAGAATATACACGGGAGGGCAATGGGAGGACTGATAAATTCAACGGTTCGCATTTGATTGTCGATCTGACCCAGTATTCCGGTGTCTTTCTCGATGGATCCTTCAATTTGGAACCATCATCTACCCAACAGCGAACCTTGGTCCTCCATTTTGACCGTCTCTTGAAGCGAATCGAAAATGTATCCGCGCTCGAATCAGCAACGCTGACAGCCTGTGATGAGATTCCGCCTCATTATTACATTAAAGCCAGGAAGGTATGGCTCTTCGATTCAGGTGACTGGGCGCTGTCCAACGCGGTACTGTATATCGGCGTTGTTCCCGTTTTGTGGCTTCCTTTTTTCTATTATCCTTCTCAGGAGATCGTCTTTCATCCGACGGTAGGCGCAAGGACGCGGGAAGGCGCTTATTTTCAGTCTACAACATATCTGATCGGCGAAAAAACGGATTCCTCATCAGCGATGAGTGTTTTTACCGCATTGAATCAAAACGGAACCACGGGCAAAGCTGAACTCTCCGGGGTTTTTTTGCGAAGAACAGGCGGCACAGGGCAGAACGGAACAGCAGTTTCGGGATCCAATGCGGCGCAGGGTGCGAGAAGCCTGAAGCTTATGGCCGATCTGTATTCAGCACTCGGAGCCTATGCAGGGCTAGCCGGAAATTTCCCCCTTGGAAAATCGTCGGGCAAAATTGAGTTTTCCGCTGGAATCGGGGTAAGCAGATCGCTGTTTCTTGAATCAACCGGTTATTATTCGCCTTTTGATTATGCAGGGAATTATGCTTCGGTGTGGAATCAGT
>JAJTBL010000190.1 GCA_021286925.1 Spirochaetia bacterium
TCCATCAAGCTGAAGGAGGCGCTCCGTGAACCGCGATGCGATTGTCCTGCCGCAGGAATGTACCGACAGCAGCGTTTCCTTCAGCACCATCCAGGTGCAAAATCTTTCGATTGGCTTCAGCCGCAGAAAACCAATCCTGCATGGGCTGGAATGTTCCATTGCCCGGGGGAGAATTCTTGCGGTTGTCGGCCCGAACGGGTCGGGGAAAACTACCTTGTTCAGGACAATAACGGGGGAGCTTGCACCGCTGGGGGGTGGAATCTGGTGTGTTCCGGAAATTGGGGCGGGGGCAAAACTGAGTGTTCTCGAACTTGGGGCACGCCGCAAAGCGCGGATCATTACCCGTGTCTTACAGAATGAATACCCAGCCTGGCCGGTTTCTGTCCGTGACTATATCCGGGCTGGAGCTTTTGCCGAGGAAGGCTGGCTGGGCGGACGGGCTGGTGCCAACCAGGAAAGGCTCGCCGAGGTTATGCGGTTTGTCGATGTGGAAGATCTGGCAGAGCGGCCAGTGACACAGCTGTCGGGCGGCGAGTTCAAACGGGTTGTCATCGCACGCGCCCTTTTGCAGGACCCTGATTTTTTCCTGCTGGACGAGCCTACCGCCTCACTCGATATCAATCACCAGATCGAAATTCTGGAAATTCTGCAGTCCCTCGCCTGCTCGGGCAAGGGGATAGCGCTTTCAGTGCACGACCTGAACCATGCTGCCTTGATTGCCGATGAGGTTTTGCTGGTTGGCAAGGGACGGGTGCTGGGATATGGCACGCCCGCGGACATTCTGAATGCCGGGCTGATACAAGAAGCATTCGGGGTCCGTGTCGATGTTCAATTCGATTTGGAAAGCGGTCGGCCTATCATCATGCAAGTGCCGATTCGGAGGAGGTAATCATGCAACAGGGCTATGTTCATGTGTATACGGGCAACGGAAAGGGCAAGACAACTGCCGCGATAGGGCTGGCAATTCGGTCTCTGGGGGCGGGTTTTGCCGTCTACCTGGGGCAGTTTATCAAGGGCATGAAATATTCGGAAATTGTCATGCTCGAGAAACTTTCCGAAGAACTGGGGAGTTCGCGGCTGGAAGTTCATCAGTATGGCCGCGGCTGTTTTATCAGGCGGGAGCCGGCCGAGGAAGACAAAAAGCTTGCACAGGAAGGGCTTGGCCAGGCGCTTGCAGCGATGGTGTCAGGGCGGTTTCAGCTGGTCATTCTCGATGAAATCAATGTAGCTCTGCACCTGGGGCTTTTGCATGAGCAGGAAGTGCTGAGTTTTGTTGAAGCCCGGCCTCAGCAGGTTGAGCTGGTCCTGACGGGGCGGTATGCACCCCAGGCGCTTCTGGACCGGGCTGATCTGGTCACGGAGATGCAGGAAATCAGGCATTACTACCGCAAGGGTGTGGAGGCGAGAAAGGGCATCGAGCGCTAAATGAGCTGAACCAGAGATTAAACGCCTTTCAGCAGGTGTTCAATCAGGATTTTCAATCCAATGATAACCAGCACCGAGCCGCCCAGGATTTCCGCCCATTCTTCCAGGACATGCTTCATTTTTTTACCGAATTCGAGCCCCGCCATGCTGATGGTAAAGGTCGTGATGCCGATGAGAACGGCCGGCCAGAACATGGGCGTGCCGAGAATGTTGTAAGAAAGGCCGATTGCCATGGCGTCGATGCTGGTCGCAACCGCCAGAACGGTGAGCGTATCGAGCCGCATGATGCCGTGGCTTTTGTCTTCGTCCGGATCCGGGCAGGCCGCAGGGTCGCGGCTCCGAATCCCTTCGATAATCATTTTGACGCCGACAAAACCAAGCAAACCAAAGGCTATCCAGTGGTCGAAGTGTTCGATGTACGTTCGGAATGAACTTCCGAGAAACCAGCCCAGCAGAGGCATGCCGAATTGGAAAAAGCCGAAGGCGAAGGCGGCGCGGAGCGCGATAGCCAGCGGAATGGCGGTCATGCACATCGAGGCTGAAACCGAAACTGCGAAGGCGTCCATGGAAAGGGCAAGAGCGATAAGGAAATGCGACAGCACCGTGTATCCTCAGTATTTTCTCAGGATGAGCTTTCGGATCAGGGCGTCGAGTTCGCGGCGCGCTTCGCACGCGGGGAGGCTGGCCATGGCGGAGAGGGCTCGGTCGGTATAGCGCCGGGCGAGAGTCCGTGCTTCTTCCACAGCTCCTGATGCGGAAACCTGGGCGATAATACTGCTGATTTCCGGGTCGGACAAGGGGCGGCCGGGAGCCAGCATCGGACGGATGCCCGCTTCGTTTTTCTGCAATGCCAGAATGAGCGGCAAGGTGCAGAGGCCTTCCTTGAGGTCGTTGCCGACGGGCTTTTTAAGGGTCTGACCGTCGGATTCGTAATCGAGGATGTCATCGATAATTTGAAAAGCCATGCCGATATCGTAGCCGATGCGCCTCAGCTGTTGGGTCGTGAAGGGGTCCACCTTTGCTTCAGAAGCGCCGACATGGAGGGAGAGCGAAAAAAGCGCGGCTGTTTTGCCGGCTATGGTTCGAAGGTAATCCCGCTTGCTCGAGCGGTAGCTGAATTTACCCAAATCCTGCCGGATTTCGGCAGAGCAGACTGATCCGACCAGCCGCGAGAGAATACGGGCGCTTTTAGTGTCCGCGTAATCGGCAACCAGCCTGAAACTCCGGGAAAAAAGCCAGTCGCCGGCCAGAATGGCGTTTGCCACGCCGTGTTTTGTGTGGAGAGCCGGAATGCCCCGCCTGAAATCAGCCTCATCCAGGATGTCGTCATGGATGAGGGTTGCGGTATGGAGAATTTCGATCGCCGCTGCGACATGGGCTATTCGTTGGTCTTCCCTGGCCGGCCTTCGTTTGCGCTTGTCAAATCCGGAACCAATCATCACGAGCGCGGGGCGCAGCATTTTCCCGCCGGAAAGAATCAACTCGCCTGTCTCCTGAGCCAGGGGGTAGCCGGGGTCTTGTATTGCATCAATGAGTATCGATTCGACCTCCCGCATCCTGGTCTCAAGGCGCGGTGTGTCATGCCAGAATTCAGTCATTCGTCCTCTGTGTTGTCAGTGCAATGAAAAATGGGCAGTCCCGCTTTGCGAAACTGCCCGTATTGGTTCAATCGCGGTTATTTGGTCGGGTCGTCAGCGTAGAAATGCCATTTCCGCGCGAATCTGGTGCCATTCCACCAGCGCTTGATGGGTGGGATGAGCCAGTAGTCCATGCCGAAAGCACGTCCCGCGCCGCCCATCATCACGATGGCCGCGAAAACAAACCACAGCTGGTTCCAGGCAAACATGCCTGACATGGTGAAAACCAGGCACATACCGATGCTGGCCACCGCCGCGAGCCAGGTGAAGGTCCCGCTGAAGAGGGCAAGGCCGATTGCCATTTCCATAACCACAATCATGACCTGGAAGAAGGTGTAAGGCAGGTGGGAGAAAATACCGTCCATGAAGGTTGTCCTGAACCAGGTTACTATGCCGCTCGACGGGTTGAAAATCGGTTTGGTGAGGTCCCAGACCGCTTTGAAAGCCTTTGTTGTGACTTCAGTGGCGGTTGTCGATGTGGCATCCCAGGCAGCGCTCGCCGCGCTGGTCGCTGCTGCGACGGTTGTAGCCGTTGTATCCCATGCTGCGCTCGCCGCGCTGGTGGCTGCCGCAATGGTTGTTGCGGTGGTTTCTGCTCCGCCTTCCCAGGCAGCGCTGGCCGCGCTGGTCACTTCAGCGGCTTTGACTCCAGCCTGAACAACGCCCGGTGAGAACATCCAGCCGGATTTGCTGCCCGCGTCAAACGCAAGCCAGCCTTCGCCGATCTTGTTGATGCCTTCGAACAGCCACATGATTCCGAGCCACATTCTGAGCAGAAGCGGCCAGTAGGCTCTGAGTTTGTAGGAAATGAAGTCGCCGATGATGGATCGTCGGTTCTTCATATCCAGGAATTCGTGCTTGAAATATTCCCAGACCTGGTTGAAGCCGGCGATGTTGAATAGATAGTACATGTTGATCAGGTGCTTCATCGCCATGGCGATAAAGCCCGAGGTCTTCATGCCGCCAGCGTTGGCCACCGCGTAGCGTCCGCCGATGGAGACCATGAAACCATGGTAGTTGGCGTGGAATTTGTGGCGCTCGCCGCCTTCAATATCAGTGATGACATTCTTTGCCGCGGCTTCAGCCGAGAAG
>JAJTBL010000191.1 GCA_021286925.1 Spirochaetia bacterium
AAAGATGTCTTTGTTTTTATCATGCTCATCGCTGTTTTGATCTTCAAGCCGACCGGAATCCTCGGCGAAAAAGTCGCGGAGAAAGTCTGATGAGCATAACACAAAGCATCCTGGATCGAATCAAGCTGGACAGCGGATCAGGCATCCCGCCCTCCCTCGGCAAAAAGCTTTCCTATGCGGCTATTGTCCTGATTCTGGTTTTCCCCTTCATTCCCTTTATCGATAATTACTGGATCGATATCGGATTTTATTTCGGCATCTATGCCTTGCTCGGGCTTTCGCTCAATATCGTCCTTGGCGAAGTGGGATTGTTCGACCTTGGACATACAGGTTTTTATGCGATCGGCGCGTATACAACCGCCATTCTCAACACGCATCTCCATATCCCGATTCTGATTCTCTTGCCGGTTTCGGCGATTGTCGCAGGGCTTTTTGCCTGGCTTGTAACATCTCCCGTCATTCACCTGAAGGGGGATTACCTGTGCATAGTCACAATAGGTATCGGTGAGATAGTCCGGCTGACCATGATCAATAACCCTTTAGGGCTGACCGGCGGACCGAACGGTATCAATGGCATCGATACGCCCGTATTCTTTTTTCCCATCATTTCGTCACGGCAATTTTACTATCTGATCTGGATTATCATGGGACTCGTGACATTCGGGCTTCTCAGACTCCAGCGATCACGCATCGGCAGAGCCTGGAACTTTATCCGCGAAGATGAAACAGCTGCGGAAGCTCTCGGGATCGATGTCAGGCGTTACAAGCTTGGGGCATTTGTTGCGGGAGCGGCGCTGGCAGGAATAGCCGGCAATATCTACGCTTCCAAGCAAATGTCGGTTTCGCCTGAGTCATTCACCTTCATGGAGTCTTCCCTGCTTTTCTGCATCGTGCTTCTGGGCGGACTTGGATCCATCCCCGGAACTATGCTCGGTGCCCTCGCAATAACAGTATTTCCTGAAGTATTCAGACCATTTGCCAAATACAGGCTCATGTTTTTCGGCCTAGCTCTCTTGTTCATGATGATTTTCAGACCTGCCGGGATTTTACCCAGAAAGCGCGACTCTCTGGAAACCCTCATGAAAGCTATATCAGGGAAAAGAAAAAGACTGAAAAAGCAAGCCCCGGAAGTCAGCACCGCAGAAAACCCGGCCCATCCTTCTGCCCGGCATGACAAAAAGGCACAGAAAACAGGAAATGTTCTCCTATCGGTCCGCGATGCTCATCTCTCGTTCGGCGGAGTCATGGCGGTTGCCGGCATCGATGTCGAAGTAGAACGAGGGAAAATCACTGCCTTGATCGGGCCGAACGGTGCCGGGAAAACCACCCTGTTCAACCTTATCACCGGTATTTACAAGCCGCAAAAAGGCTCTATCATGCTGAACGGAGAAGAAATCTCGGGGCAGATTCCGCACCGGATTGTGCAGAAGGGAATTGCCCGAACCTTCCAGAACATCCGAATTTTCCCAACTCTGACCTGTCTTGAAAATGTGCTCTGCGGCCAGCATTGTCACGGCAGGGCTGGCTATGTTGCATCCATTTTTCACCTGCCATACCAGCAGGAAGAAGAACGGGCCATGTTCGACTATGCGAAACACTGTCTTGAGCGTGTCGGCCTTGGCGATTCGCTTGATTTGCTGGCTAGTTCCCTGCCCTACGGGAAACGCCGCTATCTGGAAATAGCGAGAGCGCTGGCTGTCAAGCCGGATCTCATTGTGCTGGATGAACCTTCTTCCGGACTCAATGACGCGGAAACGGATAAGCTTGCGGATTTGCTCAGCGATCTTGTCAGCGATGGATATTCGATTCTTTTAATTGAGCATGACATGCACCTTGTAGACAAAGTCAGCGACCATGTGATTGTCATGCAATCCGGTAAAAAGATCGCAGAGGGAGAAATGTGCGTTGTCCGGGAAAATCCCAAAGTTATCGAGGCTTACCTCGGAACGGATGAGGACTGAAGATGGCAAACTTACTGGAAGTCAGCAATATCAGCCTGCATTACGGGGCTATCAAGGCTCTGGATAATGTCAGCATCAGTGTCGAAGAAAATGAAGTCGTCACCGTTCTGGGCGCGAACGGAGCAGGCAAGACCAGCCTGCTTCGAGCTATTTCAGGACTCGGCAAACTCTCGGGCGGCACTATCTATTACAAAGGTAAAAAGCTGTCAGACAACCTTCCGTATACACTTGCGGGGATGGGAATTGCCCACGTACCGGAAGGACGGCATGTGTTCGCCACCCTGACAGTCCGGGAAAACCTTCTGCTCGGCATGTACGGGGTAAAGCGCTACAGGCCGGGATCAAGCCTGAAGAGCAAGGAAGATCGGGTTTACGAGCTTTTCCCAATTTTGAAAGAACGAAAAAACCAGCTCGCGGGAACCCTTTCAGGAGGCGAACAGCAGATGCTTGCGCTCGGCAGGGCGCTTGTTTCCTCACCATCGCTGTTGCTGCTGGATGAACCCAGCCTTGGCCTGGCGCCCATCATTGTCCAGGAGATATTCGATTTGATTCGAAAAATCCATATAGAGGAAAGGGTAGCCATCCTCCTGGTTGAGCAGAACGCGCGGAAAGCCCTGAAGGCGGCGTCCAAAGGCTATATTCTCGAACTTGGGAAAATAGTCATGGAAGGGGAAGCTAAAAAACTGGCTGAGGACGAGCGGGTACGGCATGCGTACCTTGGGGGCCGGGCTGGAGCCTGCTGAGCAAGAGCCCTGTCAATTTGAAAATACATCTTTTTTGAAAACCTCTCTTGCCAAAGGGCGGGCTTTGCATACAATGTGGAACGGTATGGAAAATTTTACATTTTCGCTCAGCGATATTCCCGGGATGAAGGTAACCATCATGGGGCTGGGACTCCATGGAGGCGGGCTGGAAAGCGCGCGGTTCTTCTGCGACAGAGGTGCGCTCGTTACGGTAACCGACCTGCGCGACGAAACCATTTTAAAACCCTCTATCGAAGCGCTGGGCTCCCGGAAGATCCGCTATGTCCTCGGCCGTCATGAAATGGATGATTTTTCATCAGCAGATATCGTGATAAAAAATCCGGCGGTGAGAAAGGATTCACCCTATCTTGCGGCTGCAAAACAGATTGAGAGCGACATTTCGGTCTTTCTCAGGTTTTCGAAGTCGCCGCTTATCGCCGTCACGGGTTCAAAAGGGAAATCTTCGACCGCAAGCGCCGTCTATTTCGGCCTGCAATTCGCCAATATAAAGGCTCTGCTCGGCGGGAATATCACCGTTTCTCCCTTGAGCTTCATTGTTGAAACCGCGCCTGAGCGTCCAGTCGTGCTCGAGCTCTCGTCCTGGCAGTTAGCGGACTTGCGGGGCAAGGGTGTTTTAAAACCCAAGGTCTCTATCCTGACCTCCATAATGCCTGATCACATGAATTATTACCGCTCGATGGAAGATTATGTGGCGGACAAACGAGTTATTTACGCAGAACAGGATGAAGCCGACTTTACGATTTGCGATTTTGATTCAGAATGGGGAAGAAGTTTTGCCTCTGAGACGAAAGCAACCGTGCTCTGGTATTCGGGCGAGACCCCGTCTTATCAGAAGATGAGGCAGCAGACTATGGCTGACACAGCAAAGGCGGCGCATTCCCCTGCGTCTGCCTTTGATAATGCCTTCAGCCGCGGTGCATGGCTTTCTGCTGACACGGATGGGAAAATCCACGGGTACTGCCGCTTTGAGAATACCCTTGACAGCAGAACCGAAGAAATACTTCCGCCCATCCTGCACGTAAAAGGCGAACACATGCGGAAAAATCTTTTGGCGGCAGGACTTGCGCTTAAGGCAATAGGACTGGAGCCCACGTTAGTCGCAAAAGCCATGGGGGAATTTCCGGGGGTCGCGCACCGCCTTGAGTTTTTTGCAGAAGCCCGCGGGATACAATGGTACAACGACTCTGCGGCGACCATTCCTGACGCGGTTGCGGCGGCGGTCAGCAGTTTTTCAGAACCAGTTGTGCTGATAACAGGCGGCACCGATAAAAATATCGATTTTGCGCCGATACAAAAGGCTTTTAAAAAAGCTGCTGCAATCGTGTTGCTGAAAGGAAGCGGTACTGACAAAATGATCCCCATTTTGAAAGCATTGGGAAAACCGTATCAAGGACCCTATGATAATTTGAATGACGCG
>JAJTBL010000192.1 GCA_021286925.1 Spirochaetia bacterium
GTCGTAGAAATCATGCGCGGTTGTCCGAATGGCTGCCGCTTTTGTCACGCAGGGTATTTTTACCGTCCGCAAAGAATTAAACCGCCCCAGCAAATTCAGGAAGAGGTTCGGAATCTCATCGTGCGAGGCGGGTACCGGGAAATAACCCTTGCGTCACTGTCCAGCGGTGATTACCCCGGGATTATCGATCTTGTCCATTCCTTGAACGATGCCTGGAAACATAAAAAGGTGTCGTTTCAACTGCCGAGCCTGAAAGTTGAAAGTTTTACCCTGCCTTTGCTCTCCGAACTCTCAGAAACGAGAAAGTCTGGTCTCACTTTTGCCGTGGAAACTCCGGTTGATGTGTGGCAGAAATCAATTAACAAAACAGTCGAATTTGAAAAAATCGAAGCAATTCTTCATGAAGCAAAGAATTATGGTTTCAGATCGGCGAAGTTCTACTTTATGATTGGCTTGCCGGTTCCTGGAAGGGGAATGGGTGAAGCCAAAGCTATTGTCGATTTTTTAATTAAAGTTAGCCATGTCGAAAAGATTGCTCTGAATGTCAATATCGGTACTTTTGTGCCAAAACCGCATACGCCGTATCAGCGAGCTGGACAATTGCCTGAAGTCGAAGCCTTGTCTGCCATTCATTATATCAAGGATGCTTTGCGGCCATACAAATTCATCAGTGTCGCGTACCATTCTCCCTTCACTTCGATGCTAGAAGGAATAATTTCGCGCGGAGATGAACGGGTAGGGGAGCTTCTGTTCAACGCTTATGCAAAAGGCGCACGTCTCGATGCCTGGGAAGAGCACTTCGATAGAAATCGATGGAAGGAAATACTTCGAGAGACAAGCCTGCAGTACGGATTCGATTTTGAAAGAGAATATCTCGATCCCGTGCCAGAAGAAAGCGAACTGCCATGGGAAAGAGACATAAATCTTTTTATTACAAAGAAATATCTTGTTGAAGAGTCTCAGAAAAGCAAAATTTCAGAGATGACGCCGGCCTGCGAAGATGATTGCGGCCATCCCTGCGGCGCCTGTAATTCCCAATTTTCTATTCTTAATAAAATTGTACAATCTGAAGTATCTGATCCTCAAACCATTCCCATAAATGAAGATCTTGGCTATGTTATCACAAAAATTCAGGATTCCATCCTTGAAGATCAGCGTTTTGGATTTGTCTTTAAAAAAACCGGAAAAGGTATTTTTTATCCTTTACATTCAATTTCCAATATATTTGCTAGGGCTTTGAGTATTCTTGAATTTCCTGTCAGATTCTCAGAAGGCTTCAATCCTTTGCCCAAAATGGAATTTACGCAGCCTCTCGGGCTGGGCATCAGTTCAGAATATGAAGTTTTAGCAATTTGGCTGAAGGATATGATTGAAATAAAGGATCAAAATCGATTCATTCAAGCACTGAACCGTCAAGTGCCGCAAGGGATTGAAGTCCTATCAGTGCGGTTTGGCAAAAAACGAGCTGACGGCAAGAACAGTATTGGAACCCTGTACTCAGGTTCAAGCTATTTGATATCGCTGAAAAACCTACAGAACCAAAACCCTTGTGCTGAGACCAATGAAAAATTTAATCATTTAAAGTCCGAGCTTGCCAATCGCACTGAACTTGAATTTTTTGATGATGCACGCTTGAACATATCGATTTTTGTCAATGATTCACATGGCGGAGAAAACAATATCCAGCATATCTTAAAGGATATTCTGCAAACTGATAATATTCTGGAAGAATGTTCTATTGTCAAAACTCGTTCCTGGGCTCTGATTCAGGACATTGGCGGGAATAAAAGAATTCCGCTTCTTGAGGCCTTGTAGAAAACTGCAAAACAAAAACGCTGTGGTACGGATAATAACCGAGTATAACAGTAGACAGAATATACATTATACGAAGCTGGCAATCTCATTTACAATTGTACAATTAATTCAGAATTGAATTGGCGTATTGATAACGGCTGGAATGCTGAATACCATCTGCCCTATTGCCTCAGGATCGTTTGCGTATGCAACGGCAAAAAAGACAACATAGATCGGATCGGGGTTGTCTGCGGCACCTGAATAGTCTGGGTCTTGTACAAGGTAATTGCTTTTTTGAGAGAATGACTGCCTTGAGCTATCCAAAATAGTCCTGACAACGTCAAATGAAGCATCTGTTGCTGTGTTGGTAATAGTCCAGTTGCCAACTTGATTCAGCGTCAATACAAATTGCGAAGGATTTGCCGGTGTGCTGACAGATATGAGCGGCTGGCTGCTGGTCGTACTATTTTTCATCCGCACAAACTTAAGGGTACCGGTTGCGTAAGACATAACCCTATCAGGTGAATCATTAAATGTATTTATTCTATTACTTAATAAATAAATATCTGAACTTGCTGTATTTTCGGTATCGTAGATTCGATAGTAGATTTCATACCCTTTGAATGACTGATTCGCTCCTTCCAAAGCATCATAATTCTGAGGATTGTGATCAAGCATAACCGTATTGCTGCCTGATGCGGAGAATGAAAGCGGCGGATAGAGATAGAGTGTCTTTGGAAGTCCGCATGATCCGGCAATTCTCAAAACAAGGAACGGCAAGAGCAACCCAAACAGAGTTGGATATTTCTTTATTGTCAGTGTCCGCATCGCTGCAATTCCTTGTTACCTATAAAATCGCTGATAAGCCAGCCTTTCGGACTCGAAGAGGATTTTCAATTCCCAAAGCGGCCTTTGGGAATTGATATCCTCAATAAAGCCGGCTCTCAGATTTATTTATCAAGCCCCTGAGCTTTGAGATAGATGAGCCGATCTTTTGCCAATTTTGCCCAGTCGGAAGCAGAAAAATCTGCAGTCAGCTTTTCATAGTTGGCAATCGCCTCTTTCCAATTTGACGATGCCTCAGCAAGGCGGCCCAGCGAAAAATAGGCATGGGCAAGTCCCGGGGTATCGCTGACATAGGTCTTTACGTATTTCTGGTAATATTCGAGGGCCTTGTCCGTTTTCCCCTGCTCTTCCGCAGAAACTGCCGCAGCCTCGAGCGCAATGGGAGCAAGATAGGTTTTCGGCAATTTATTGACTGCATCAAGGGCGAATTTTTCGGCATCTTCCCATTTTTTGTTGGCAGTAGCGATTCCAGCTTTGGTAAACAAGGCCTGCTGTGCAGCGAAGGTTCTCGGCCACTTCTTTATGATTGCATCAAGATCAGCGGTTATGGCAGTTTCCAGTTCGGTCTTCTTAGCCGCATCGGCTTCCTTGCTCCATTGCTCAAGCTTGGTTCGGGCAAGCTCCATGGCACGGGATGAATTTTCTGCTACGCTGTTTGAAATAAGTGTATATGCGCCAATTATAACAATAACGGCAAAAATAGCGCCTACTGCTGTTATGATGGCAGTTCGATTCTTCGTAAAAAAATCGTTGATCTTATCCGTCAGTGACTTTTTTTCTTCCTGTGTTGTGTTTGCAGGTTTTGCGGTAGTACTCTTCTTGTCCACGATATTACTCCTTCGGCTGTGCAATACTAAGCTCTTTTACCAATCTTGATAAGTAGGTTCTTTGAATTTGCAGTGATTTTGCTGTCTCTGTCTGGTTCCATCCATGCAGTTCCAGCGATTTTCGTATAAAGTGCGTTTTAAAAATGTTGACCGCGTCCTTCAGATTTTTCCCTCTGAATTCGTCGATATCGGCAGTTTTTGTGCCAAGCATCAAGTCGGCGGGTGAAACCGTGCTGTCCTGCGACATCACAACCGCACGCTCGATGGCGTTTTCCAGCTCGCGGACATTGCCAGGCCAGGAATACGAAAGCATCAATTCCATCGCAGTATCAGAAAATCCCTGGATGCTTTTGTTTGTTTCTCTTGCGTAACGTTTGAGAAAAAGGTCGGCAAGTACCGGGATATCGTCTTTTCGTTCTCGAAGCGGCGGTATCCATAACGGAAGGACATTGAGCCGGTAGTAGAGATCCGCTCTAAAAAGGTTTTGTTCGACCATAGTTTCCAGATCCCGGTTTGTGGCGGCAATTATCCTGATATCGACGGTTTTGGTCTGGGAGGATCCGACACGCTCAAAGCTTTTCTGCTGAAGCACTCTCAGCAGCTTTGCCTGAAGCTTGAGGGACATCTCGGCAATTTCATCGAGAAAGATGGTTCCTCCATC
>JAJTBL010000193.1 GCA_021286925.1 Spirochaetia bacterium
TTGAACATGGATGCGATAAGCGGAATGTCTTTGGTGAAAAGCTGATCCTGCAGATTGATAGTGGCTGTCGAAACAACCACCCTGGTGTCGTTGGCTATTGCCCACGCGAGGCTTGGAACCAGATAGGCAAAAGACTTGCCGACTCCCGTCCCTGCCTCGGCAGCGAGAATTCCCCCATCATTCAGAATAGCTGCTGCATCACGGGCTAGCAGAACCTGTGATTCACGCGGCTCAAAGGACGGCATGATTCGTGAAAGCTTCCCGCCATATTCGAGGACAGCGCCTATATCTTCGCAGTCTAAGCGCCTTTCAGGTTTCTGCCGGACCGGCTCCGCTATGACAAAGGCATAAGCAACATCGTTGTCGACAATATAACTGCCAACGCCGTAGGACCCAGCCTGTGCAGCCACCTCGACATCCGCTTCTGAGGGCAACAGGTTTCCGGATGGATGATTGTGGATCAAGACGGAACCCTTTTCAAACCATGACTCAAGGGCCGGAACCGATGACACGCTGCCCCGGGCCACAATTTCGACCTCGGATATCATGCCTGATGTATCGCAGGTTCCTATGGCGAATACTTCGTTGCCGCTGATTTCTGCAATTGCTTCGCGAAGCGATGCGATTGCTTCGGAGAGAAATTTCTTCCCGCTTTCATGCAATGCCTTATTTTTCATCATTTACCATCCATTTTTCAATGAAAAAGAAACAAGAAAGGTCCTGCCTGCAAGCGAAGGAGCGAGGGGCAGGGCGAGCTCGCATCCCGCAACCAGATGGTTTTGTGCCGCAAGTCCCGCCAGGACGGAAAAATCGAGTTCAGCCCGCAGAAACAGCGATGACAGGAATTGGCTTGCCAGGTTGTCGAAGAGCAACGCAAACCGAGAACCAGCAACCATACCCGCCCGACGCGCAAGCACAGAGGGTGAAAGCGGCATTTTTATGACCGCGCTCTGACCTTCTTTGTTGAAAAAGCCAGCGCTGAACAGCCGAACTGACAATTCGGAAAAGGCGTAGAACTGCTTCCCTTCGATTGCGGCATATTCTTGGAATGCCGGGTATTCTGCCGGTCTACCCGAAATCCAGGTACTTCCTGAAACGGTATACGAGCGGCCCGATGGGGCAAAACGCAATTCATCCGAGGTGATACTGCCAGACAGATAAACATCAGCCTGGATGCCGGCGCTCGCGAGGGCGGCACTGCTTTGCAGCGTAAAAGCAAGGCTTGCAGTGCTGACAGAAGTGTCTTCCAGATCCAGCGCTGCCATCATAAGAACACCATTCTGGTCAAAAGGGGCGAAAGACGACGAGTGCATTGTTGAATACTGTGCTTTGATTCCGAAAGACACAGCCACATAATCAGGATTCAGGTTGAAAAACGAGTCTGCGGTATAGTTGGTCCGCAAACCGGCGTACCGAGCATCGACGCTGAAATCGAGCGATTTCCAGACTGGCATGAGGCTTCTATGCCGATCATATTCGAACAGAATGGAACTGATTCGGGTCGCAGAGCTTCCCGGACCTGATGAAGCGCCATCCTGGACAGCCAGGACTGTTCTGCCTTTCAGGGTCGAAAGTGCGATTGCCAGGCTGGCTTCAGGCACTTTGGCTGAAATGTTCAGCCCCAAATTTGCACTCCACGAAAGACGTTCAGTCAAATCCATTGCCTGGAATGAAATACCTGCGGAATCAGCATCGGCGTACGGCAGTCTGCTTGTACGGAAAACCTCCGGGAAACGGCGGGCTTGTACAGAGGCCTGCAGAGTATTTCCGGGATCCTGCTGAGCCGCTGTTGTCTCTTTTGCGTATGGTTCCCAGCCGCCTGGCACATTCCGGGTCTTTGAAAATTCAGACCAATACAGTGTGTTGATCCCGTTCAGACCGGGGCTTGAAAATGCCAGGCGATCTTCGGAGAGCAGAACTGGCGAGTGCGCGCCTCCTGACGGCAGTGCGCAATCAACTTCCCAGGCGCTCCAGACTCCTTCGTCTTCTTCAAGAAGCATGGGGCGGGAAATCAAATCGTCACCGACAAGGCCCAGCACGATATCGATGCTTTCTGAATTCTTTTCCGATGTTGCTGGTTCCCGGTTCCGCCTGATGCTGATGGAACGCACGGCCCCCGGCATTCCCTTCCAAATTTCAATCCTGCCATCATCGAAGACCCGTGCCGGATACACAACCGTCCCAACACGCAAAAGTCCGTAGACTATGGTCTGACCGCTTGAGGAAACAGGGCAGAGATATTGAAGTAGTGCGCGGGAGGCGATTTCCGCCGGCGCTTGCGCGTCATTCCTCGCCTTATCCTGAATCAGAATGCCTTTTTCAAGGTCGAAACGATACTGCGCCGGTCCCGGGATTTGATTCGAATCATAAGCACGCCAGTCCGCCAAAAGAGTTTTTCCGTCATCAGACAGCGTCATCTGGCGGACATAGCCATCGGCATTGAAAAGTTTGCGGGGATGAGAAAAGGATTCACCGTCAAAATCCTGCCGGAAAACAGCTTGCTTTTCCTTGTCCAGGTAGAAAATGGCATTGTTGCCTGCAGAAAAGGCGCCGATCCTGCGGCTGGAAATCGGCACAGAGCCTGAGCGCAGTGTCTGATTGCTGTTGCTGGCGGAGGATGCGGTCTCGCTCTCCCTGTCTCCTCGTGAAAGAGCTTCTGATGCCACCTCACCCAGCCAGTCTTGAAAATCTGCCCAGAGCTGGTCAGCGGTCACACCGGTAACCTTTTTGACAATTCCTTCCGCAAGCAGGCTGTTCTCAAAGCCCAGCAGGACATTGCCCTTGCCGGCTTCCTGCCATAGCTGCACCAGTGCTTCCTGCCCGAACCTCTCGCCGACATAGCGGACAAACAGCGCGCCGTAGAGGTATGGCAGATTGCCAGACCCAGGGAAGTCCATTGCCCCCGAAACATCCCAGAGCGAACGAGCAAGCTTCGCCCGCTTTTCATCAAAGACCGGCTCTAGCGCCGCAGGATCATTCAGCCGCCCTGCCTTTTGGGCCGCTGAAACGTCCAAACTGCTGGAAAGACCGCTCTCGATAGACACCGCCTGTCCTTCGACCAGCGAAGCGGGCATCATCCAGCCTGAAGGAGCGACGAAATCGCCCAGAATCGCCTTAAGCAATTTCCAGAGCGGCGATCGGATATTCAGGGTCACTTCATGGGTAAGTTCATGCAGGAAAACAAGATATAAAGGATCATCCAATGAAGCCAGCCCTAATGCTATATCAGGTTCAGCGCAGAAAATCACAATTCGATTTGAAGGAAAGGTGGTGGAGTAGCCGTTGAGATCCATGCTTGTATCGCTCAGGAGAATCGGAATTTTCCGCCGTTCCTCGGGAACACCGAAAAATGACTCAAGCTCAGCCAGCGTTCTGTCCGCGAATCCCGAAAGCCGCCCGGCTTCCTCGCAAAGGCTCTGCGGATAATATATTTCAAAGCGGGCAGTGGATATTCGACGTACTGTATCAAGATTCCGAACTGCTTGAGCGCTTGCCGCCGAGGCTGCTGCAAAGAATACAAGCAGGCAGATTGCAAACCTTCTGAATTTCACGATGTTGACTGTATCACAGAAGCAGCAGTTTCAAAAGTGACGGGCTTCGAAAATGAACTTCTGCACTTTCAATTTTTTCTTCAGCATTGTATCATTCGCCTGATCATGTTCAGAAAGCGGCATTATTTTTCTTCACGCTGGAAAGAGTCACGGCGTGTCGCAGATTTTGAAATATCCTCCGACACTCAAGCTGAAAGTTTTATGAAAGCCCTGCAGGAACTCTCGCATGAAGATGAAGAATTGCCGTTGCCTTCGGAACTTGGGCCTGTCGTTTTCCGTGATGGTATCTTTCAGATTGACATCGAGCCATCGGGGAAAACAGCCTCGCTGGATCCCGCGCTGAAAGGCCTCATCGATTCAATTTTGGGAAGCTGATTGAGCCAATTTCCAAGCTTTTTGATTTTGGGAATTGGCTTTGCGTTTTCTCGAGCTTCTTGAGAGCCGCTGTGAAACACGCACCGTGTAAAGCCGGTCTTTTAAAAGCATCTGTATTTTGAAAGACCAACAAGGAAAAACCGCCTTGAATGCCGCCCAGCCCGTCTGCCTGTTGGCA
>JAJTBL010000194.1 GCA_021286925.1 Spirochaetia bacterium
AACCGTTGACCTTATCCTTACCATGGATATGCTCTGCCGACTGAGCTACAGGGGCATAGGTGAGAGCATCGGGAATTTATCATTCCCGACCAATGATGTCAAGAGCATCGCTTCTAGTTTTTCAAACTTCTTTTTCGAACCGCCTTCACGATGGAAAGAGCAAGCGGGTCTTTCGTGAGAGTCAGCATAGCGATTCCGAGGCCTGCATACAAGAGGGTCATGACTATGAGCGGGATTCCTGCTGAAATCAGCCTGCCCCTGCCTTCAAAAAGGCTTAAAAGCGGTGCTCTGACAGCCAGAATGGCTGCTCCTGCGGCTATCGAAAAGGCCAACAGTTTTAAAGCATAGCGGGCGCTCTTGGCGAACTCCTCCGCAATACCCTCTGTCTTGGTTCGAATAAGCATCGTAACAAGGAGGACAGTGTTCACAAGACTGGACAGTGACAGCGCAAGCGCAATGCCGGGACCTTTGAACGGGTATGACAACAGCATCACCAGCGCAATATTGACCGCAAAACTCGCGATTCCGGCGAATGTCGGTGTCTTGGTGTCTGAGCGGGCATAAAAAGCCGGTGCGATGATTCGGTTCGCGGCGATAAAACTCAGTCCAGTCTGATGCCAGAAAAATGCCGAAGCCGTGAGACGGACGGATTCTTCCGAAAAACTGCCCCATTTGAACAGCAAGGTCACAATTTCAGTGTTCGCGACCATGGAAAACACGGTAACCGGAATGGTGGCGAGGAAAATGCTCTGAAGCGTCCTGCCCAGTCTGGAAGAATAGGCTCGCCAGTTGGATTCCTTGACGGCGTCGGCAAGGCTGGGAAGCAGGACTGTGCCTGCCGATACTGCAAAAACGCCGAGAATCAATTCCTGAAGCCGAAGTGAATACTGAAGGCTGGACGCGGTGCCGAGCCCCGCTCTGGAGGCAAAAGCCGTGCTGACAAGGTCATTGATCTGGTAGGCTGCCATGCCGAGAATGGTTGGCGCTATAAGCATGAAGACCTTGCGCATGCCGGCATTCTTGAACGCTTTTCCTGGCGCTATGAAACCGAATTTCGAACCGGTTCTCAGCACTGCCGGAAGCTGACAGAGCGCCTGTGCGAAGCCGCCTGCCACAACGCCGATCGCCATCGCCCGCGCCGGGTTGGCAGCTAGACCGGACACCATCCAGGGCACAATGATAAAACAAAGATTGAAAAGAATCGGAGCAAAGCCGGATGGCGCGAAAATGCCATAGGAATTCAAAATCCCTTGCAGCAAGGCAGCAAACGAGACGAGCGCCAGAAAGGGGAACATGATTCGGGTGAGAATCGCCGTTTCCGCGGGGTCTGAACCAAAAGCCTTGACAATCCATGGTGCAAAGACAATGCCCAGCGCGACAATGCCGCTGACCAAAATGGTCAGAACAGTGAGGCTCGCAGAAAGAAATTCTTCCGTGGCCTTCCGGTCATCTTCGTGAAGATAGCCTTTAAAGGTGGGAATGAAGGCGACCGAGACAGAGCCTTCCGCAAAAAGACGGCGCATGAAATTGGGGATTATGAAGGCAACGGTAAAGGCATCCCCGAGCATGCCAGTCCCCAGAAAACGCGCTTTGGTCATTTCCCGGACAAGCCCGAGAACCCGGGAAACCATGGTGAGGACGGACAGCACCCCTGCGTCCCGGATCATCTTTTTTTCATGGTGATCGAGACCCGGGCGCTCTGGATTCTGCAAGGATTCCTTCTGATTCATCAGTTGACTATCTGGCTCTCCAGCGGACATTCTGCTTCCTTTATAAGATTTTTACTGCTTTTCAGCGATAAAATTAGATATGAGCTCAACCACAGTATCAATATGCTCTCTTTTTATCCAGTAGTGGGTGACAAACCGGCAGTATCCCGCTTCAGGAGGGTTGATGAGAACTCCATGGCTTGCGAGGTAGGAGGCGAAATTTTGGCCGTCAATGCTTTCAGAGAGTTTGAAAAAGACCATATTGATGTCCAGAGCATCCAATTCGACTGAAATGCCGGGAATCGCGGCGAGCTTTTGCGCGAGATAGCGAGCGTTCCGATGATCTTCAGCAAGCCGCCTGGTCATTTTTTCGAGCGCGATAATCCCTGGCGCGGCAAGGATGCCAGCCTGCCGCATACCGCCGCCCATAATCTTGCGCTTTCGGCGTGCTTTTTCGATAAAGTGCGCAGGGCCGGCGAGCATGGAGCCGACTGGTGCACAAAGGCCTTTGGACAGGCAGAACATCACCGAATCGACTTCAGCCGCAATCTCCGCGGCCTCGACGTGCAGGGCTTCGGCGGCGTTGAAAAGGCGGGCCCCGTCGAGATGCACCGGAAGTCCATGGCGGCGGGCAAGGGCTGAGACTTCGCGCATATAGGAGAGGGAAATGACGCGTCCTGAGCTGTGCGCATTTTCAAGGCAAATTAATGAAGTCGGCGGATAATGGATGTCATCGCCCCTGATGCGCGCCTCAATGGCAGTGAGCGGCATGATGCCGTCCGGAGCCGGTATCATGCGCGTCTGGACACCGGCAATGACGGAAGCGGCTCCTGCTTCGTGCTGAATGATATGGCACTGCTCTCCGCAGATGATTTCACTGCCCCGCGGACTCCAGGTAAAGAGCGCAAGTTGGTTGCCAAAGGTTCCCGACGGCACAAAAAGCGCTTTTTCCTTACCAGTCATGCGGGCGGCAAGCTCTTCGAGCTTATTGATGGTTGGATCATCCCCATAGACATCATCGCCGACGGGTGCTGATGCCATGGCCATTCGCATTTCTTCGGTCGGCCAGGTAACGGTGTCACTGCGTAAATCTATTTTATTCATGAAGGCTTCTCCTTGTCTTTTCAATCCAGGCGTTTTGATTGTATATAACTCTACATGAAAATTCGACTGATTGCACTAGACCTGGATGACACACTGCTGCGCTCGGATCTGACCATTTCAGCGGGGAACAGAAAGGCCCTGGTGAACGCCGAAAATACCGGCATCGAAATCGTTCTGGCTTCGGGACGGAATTATATTTCCATGCGTGAATACGCGCGTCAGCTCGGGCTGGACAGACCGGGGAATTATCTCATTTGCTCGAATGGGGCGGAAACACTTGCGGCGGAATCGGGAGAGATCATCGAGCAGCTGCGGCTGAGCCGGGAATTTTGCCATGCCGTATCAAGCGAAATCGAATCCCGCGGCTTTCCCTGGCAGGTCTACCAGGACGGAAAAATCTTTTGCTCGGAGATCAATCCCTGGGCACTGCGGGACAAGCATTTGACAAGCCAGCCGGTGGAAAAGGTTGAAGACAGGCAGGCGCTTTTCGAAAATGGACAGATAAAGTTCGTCATTCCCGGCGAGCCTGAAAAAATTGCGCAATTATATGCCGAATTCAAAGTGCTGTTTGCAGATCAGGCAGAAGTTGTCACGTCAAAGCCGTATTTTCTGGAAATACTCCCCAAAGGCGCGGACAAGGGACAGGCCCTCGGGCGGCTTGCCGAAAGGCTGAAAATTCCCATGAAGGCGGTCATGGCTATCGGCGACGCGATGAATGACTTAGGCATGATCAAAGCGGCCGGGTTCGGCTGTGCTCCCGCAAATGCGCTGACTGTTGTCAAGGCTTCCGCCCGGCATGTTTCACAGCGCACCAACGAAGAAGACGCTGTCGCAGATCTTATTTACTCGGTGGCTTTATAGCGAAAAATGCGTCAAGAAAAAGCATCATCGTGTGCTGGATGCCGCTGAAAAATTCGTTCTGCAAGGCAACCGCATCTTTGCCGATATAGCGGTAGTGCCAGCTTTCCCACTGATAGCCGGTCAGCTGTTCCATGCCCTGGGGGTAGGAAAGCGAAAAACCGAATTTTCCGGCATTCGCAGCCAGCCAGATGCCAGCCTTTGTCCTGGCAAAATCGTTGGTTATCGAGCCGAAATCCATGGCAGTGCCCAGCTGGTGCTGGCTGCTGCCCGGACGCGCTGAAACCCTGGATGCTTCCGCTTCCCCCATTTCCTTGACATTCCGCGCAAAAACTTCCTTTTGATAGGCGTACGAACGGTATGCTGAAGAAACCAAAAGGGTGATTCCTTCGGCCAGCGCTTTTTTATTCATTTCCTGCA
>JAJTBL010000195.1 GCA_021286925.1 Spirochaetia bacterium
TGTGCCAGCGCTCATTGCTGTTTTATGCCATATTCATTATTTTATGTTCTGGCACTCCAATCCATGCATCCCGGAGACCCGAACAGAGTTCCGGGCGGTGCAGAAACAATCGGCTTGGAAACGGCAAGGAGAAATTGATGGGCATAATTGAGGTACAGGATGTAAAGAAGGTTTACCCGCTTGGAAAAGTTGAAGTTCCCGCAGTCAAAGGCGTTTCTTTTTCAATTGAAAAGGGTGACTTCATCTCTATCGCGGGGCCTTCGGGTTCAGGCAAAACAACGATTCTGAATATGATAGGCCTCATCGACAAACCGACATCCGGCGAAGTGATTATCGATGGCAAAAAAACATCCGGATTGTCAGATAAGGAACTGACGCGTTTCAGGCATGAAGTTCTAGGCTTTATTTTCCAATCCTTCAACCTTATCCCCGTACTCAATGTCTGGGAAAATATTGAATTTCCGCTCCTTCTGGGGCAGACACGCATCACCAAGGCAGAAAAAAATGACTGGATCGACTGGCTTATCGCGGAAGTCGGACTGACCGAGTGGAAAACCCACAAGCCGAACGAACTTTCCGGCGGTCAGCGTCAGCGTGTAGCTATTGCCCGGGCGCTGGTTACCAAACCGCAGATAATTCTGGCCGATGAACCGACCGCGAATCTGGATTCGGCGACCGGTGAACAGATTATCGAACTGATGAAGAAAATCAACCGTGAACTTTCTACAACCCTCATTTTTTCAACCCATGATGCGAAAATTGTCGGTATTGCCGACCATATCATCAGACTGCGTGACGGTCTTGTGACAGAAAACCGCAGAAGAGGCGAAGATATCAATGGCTCAAGCCAGCCTGTGGAGGAATGACAACCATGCCTGTCACCTTACGAATGGCGCTGCGGAATATTTTTGAGCATAAGGCGAAAAGCCTCATCATAGGCATATTGCTTGCGCTGGGAGCTTTTATTCTGGTTCTTGGGAACTCGTTTATCGATGCTTCCCAGGCTGGCATTAAAAGCACATTTACCGACAACTACACGGGCGATGTCTTTATTTCGGGGTTTTCTGAGGACGGTTCGGTTTCTCTTTTCGGTGTAACATCTCCGGGCGGTTTAAGTCCGACCCCTGTCATCCCCGATTACGACAAAGTGCTCGCAACGGTCAAGGCTTCACCGCTGGTTGATAAAGCAACGGGTATGGCTACTGGTTTTGCGCTGGTTACCAAGGGCGAAGATGCGGATATCCGGTCAGAATCACAGGGGGGAAGCGCCGATACCGATCCCGGAGCCCGCTTCCTTTTTCTTTTTGGCGTCGACGCCAAAGATTACTGGTCGGTTTTCAACTCAGTCGACCTGACAGCGGGATCCCTCCTTCAGCCTGGACAAACAGGGCTTGTTTTGTATGACAAGCACATGGAAAAAATCGCCACATGGCTGGGCCATCCTTTAAAAATCGGCGACAGCCTCGTCATTCAGGGCATATCTTCGTCTGGCTTTAAAATTCGATCGGTGCCAATTGTGGGAACGTATCATCAGAAAGGAGAAGGTGCGGCTCCAGAGCAGATGGCATTCATCGATATCGACACCCTTCGTGTCATGGTCGGCATGACTGTCGGCGCCGGGGATGATAAAAATCTGACAGCCAGCTCAACCGCGATGCTTTCTGTTGACAATACAGACTCGCTTTTCGGCGGCGACCTTCTGGATACAGCGCCATCCGAAAGCGGCTTTAATGAGCAAAAACTTGTCGCCCAGCTGGCAGATACGACTGCTCGTGAGCGGGCTAACACCGCTGATTCGGGCTCATGGCAATTCATCGTCATAAAAACGAAAAGAGCTTCGGACGCAAAACCCTTGATTGCGAGCCTCAATTCGACCTTTCAAAAGGAAGGCATGAAAGTTGAAGCAGGCGACTGGCAGAAAGCGGCCGGGCCCTACGGCCAGTCGGTGGATGTTGTGCGCATTGTTTTTGTCATCGCCATCGTGATTCTTTCGATTGTCGCAATCATCATCATCATGAATACCTTCGTCATTTCGGTCATAGAACGAACGGGCGAAATCGGGACCATGCGGGCTATCGGCGCGGAGAAATCTTTCATACGAAAGCTTTTTGCCGTCGAAGCGTCGGTGCTTTCCCTCGTTTTCAGCACGCTCGGCGCTCTGCTTGCGCTCGGAGCCGTTCAGATCCTGCGGGCTATGAAAATTGCCGCGGGCAACCCTTTCTTTGAAGTGCTCTTCGGCGGGAAATATCTTTCACCCTTTGTAACGCTGCCGAATTTCCTGACTGGAATCGCGGCGATGCTGGCGGTTGGATACCTGGCCCACCTGTATCCCGTCTCGGTAGCCCTGAAAATCCAGCCTGTCCGGGCAATGCAGAATGAATAGGAGCAAACCATAATGAACCGAATAGTACCGAAAATCGCGCTCCGCAACCTCTCACGGCAGAAAAAAAGAAGCATCCTCCTTGGAGGGGCTATTGCCTTCGGCATCATGATCGTAACGCTGATAAACGGATTTGCGGGCGCTTTTATAACCAATGTCTCCGAGAATTTCGCCTATCTGATGGCTGGGCATGTTTTCGTCCAGGGCCAGGAAAAATCGGCCTCAGGGAAAAGAATCTCGGTCATCAGAGACGATGCAATTATTTTCAACGCCGTCGAGAATGCTGGAATTAAATATAAAACCGCTACCAAAGCCAGCGAGGTCATGGCAACCATCGTTTTTGAAGGCAAGAGCATCAGACAGAATCTTACAGGCCTCGAAATGGATAAATCCGCCTTTCTCAAGGAAAGGCTGATGCTGAAACAGGGAACGTGGGAAGACACCATGAAACCTGACGCCATCATAATATCCGAAAAAATCGCCAAAAAGCTGAATGTGCTTCCGGGAGATCGAATTACCGCGCAATTCCAGACAGTGACCGGACAAAACAATGTCGCGGATTTTACGGTTGCGGGTATCAGCGCCGATGTCAGCATTGTCGGTTCGGTCATGGCATATGTAAACCTTGCGTATCTGAACGCCGCGATCGGTATCGGACCTTCCGAATACATGTCCCTGGGCTTCATGCTCGACAATCTCAAAGATGCTGCCTCATTTTCAGATAAGCTATTCACTTCCATGAAAGGCATGGGATTACAGCTTTTTGACCGAACAAAGCAGGCTGAAAACGGCTCATCCACACCATTCATGGCTATGCTTCGTTCCCAGAATCAGGAAACCTGGTCCGGGACCAAGTACCGCGTCTATACCATCGACGACCAGCTTGCGCAGGCCAAGCAGATTGTCGTCGCGCTGGACACAGCGAGCCTCGTCATTCTTATTGTGCTCTTCGCCATCGTCATGATCGGTATTACCAATACGTTCAGAATGGTGATGTATGAGCGAATCAGGGAAATCGGCACCATGCGCGCTGTCGGCGTGCAGCGTTCGGAAATCCGCTCTCTTTTTCTTTACGAGGCATTCTTCCTTGCCCTGGGAGGAGCGCTGTCCGGCATTCTGGCTGCCTTCATTGTGACGAACCTCTTATCGCTCATCAATTTCGGCATGAACTCACCAGCTTTCCTGATTCTGAAAAACGGGCATCTTTCATTCTTCCTGCCGCCGCTTCGAGCACTGGCAAATATCACGATTATCGCAGTGCTGACATTGTTCGCCGCATATTTCCCGGCCAGAGCCGCCGCCAAAATGGAACCTGCGGTCGCGCTCAGAACCCTGAAATGACGCTGTATTCATAAAGGAGCTTTCAATGAAAATGAAAAAGAAATTCATATCACCCATTTTTTTCCTAGCCGTCTTGCTGGCGGTTTTTATCCCGGCAAACCTGTCCGCGCAAACCCTCTCCATGACAGAAGCAAAAAACATCCTTGCGCAATTGGATGATCTGGGCAACTTCCCCGGCAAGGATTTCACCGCCCTTTTCACCATTGTTTCAGAAAAACCTGGCGAGAAACAGAGTGTGACGCAGGTCAGGGTTTTCAGGCGCGACACCAAAAAACAGTTCACCATTCTGATCATGCTTCCGGAAGCCAACAAGGGGCAGGGCTATCTCAGAGAAGAAGACAATGTCTGGTTCTATGACCCATCCAGCCG
>JAJTBL010000196.1 GCA_021286925.1 Spirochaetia bacterium
CTTTCACCCGGTGAAACCGCGGCTCGGCAAATGCTCGATTTCTTTGTGGAGCGCAAGCTTCAGCTCTATGACAGCTTCAGAAACAAGCCGGAAATGGAAGCGCAGTCCAACCTGTCGCCTTATCTCCATTTTGGGCAGATTGCCGCCCAGCGGGTAGCGCTGGAAGTCCGGAAAGCGCCGTTTTCCGAGTCGCAGTCAGCGTTCCTGGAAGAGCTTATCGTCCGCAGAGAGCTTTCTGATAATTTTTGCTTTTATAATTCGAACTATGACACATGCGCCGGCTTCCCTGACTGGGCGAAAAGAGACATGGAACTGCATCGCGGCGACAAAAGGCCCTACCTCTATTCCCTCGATGAACTCGAAAAGGCGCAAACCCATGACCCGCTCTGGAACGCCGCTCAGCGCGAACTTCTGACGACCGGCAAGATGCACGGTTATCTGCGCATGTATTGGGCAAAGAAAATCCTCGAGTGGACAACTGATCCTGAAACCGCGATGGCTGACGCAATTTATCTGAACGACACCTATTCCCTCGACGGCCGCGATCCCAATGGGTACGCCGGCATCGCATGGAGCATCGGCGGGGTTCATGACCGCGCGTGGTTTCCGCGGCCCGTATTCGGCAAAATCCGGTACATGAGCTACTCGGGCTGCAAATCGAAATTCGACATCGCTGCCTATATTTCGAAATATTCCTGAGCGGGCGCTTTCTCATAATCGGTACTAATTGCCGAACTGCTTCTAAAAAATGGCGAAAAATCGATAATTAGAAATTCACAAATGCCGATATTCTCGATATCATTACGGCAGAATGAACAAAAAAACATTTTTCAGGTTAGCTTGGGCAATCCTCATATTCGCTCTCTCTGCGGCACTGCCGATCGGGGCTGAGAGCAATCAAGCTTTTTCTGTCATCGATCTTGAAAAAACCGGATTGATGTATTTTAACGCTGACCCTTCTCTCGGCATTGAGGATATCCAAAACCCCGAGATTCAGGATCGGTTTACCCTGATCGATGGCCGGCCGGTCTGGGTTGGCAAGCGAGCGCCGGTTGCGTGGATACGGTTTTCACTTCCTGAGCAGGCCGCAGCTGAAGCGGAGGGATCGCCTGATCGGAGTCAGGAAGCCGGCGTGTTGCCGATCCGATGGCTGCTCAGGGTACGCCCCAGTTTTTCAATCATTCTGGATTCAGTCGAACTCTATATTCCTCGCAAGGATGGAGGATTCAGCCGATATGTGACGGGGGCGCTCAATCCTGAAAGCGCTCTTGAGCTTGATTCCCGGTACTTTCTTTTCAGTCTGCCCGAGGATGCGTACGGCAGAGACTGCTATCTGCGGTTCTCAAGCAAGACGGATGTTTTGATTAATCTCGAACTGCTGAGCCCCAAAGCTCTGACCGCGAAGGAACTGACAACCTTTGTCGTCTACGGCATTATTTTCGGCATCCTCTTTGCAATGGCTGCGTACAGCGTCTTCATGCTGGTTTCTCTGAAAGACCGCTCCTATCTTTTCTATATCTTTTTCACCATTTCCATTGGACTGTGGCTGTTCTATGTGCAAGGCTTTTCAAAAGCGCTTTTTGGCAAAGTTCCTTTTGTCGATCAGACTATGCTCTGGCTGTGGGCAGGAATGTTCATAACCTGGGGAATGGTTTTTTCAATTTCTTTCCTGAAACTGAAACCAGGAACCATGCTGTACTCCGTCATGCTGATCTTGGCGTTGCTCGGAGCGACTGTGTCCACAGCGGGACTTCTGGGCTGGCACCAGATCGCGTTTACGCTGTCGCACTATTTGGGGCTTGGTGCGCCGGTGGTGATTATCTTCGCGGCGGCGGTCCGGCTTTCACGCGGGTTCAGACCGGCATTATCGTTCTTGATCGCCTGGATGTTCCTGGCTTTGGGCGGTCTCGTGTTTTCGCTCATGGGACTGCAGATACTGCCTGTCAATTTTTTCACCATCAACGCGCTGGCTATCGGGGCAGCCCTTGAGTCCATCATGCTGGGCATGGCGCTTGCCGACCGGTTTGGACAGCTTGAAACAGAAAAGACAGAACTTGAAAAGGCGCAGAAAAAATACCGGGAACTCAGCTACACCGATACCTTGACGGGATTCTACAACAAGCTTTTTCTTGCCAACTATTTTGAAAACGAATTGGCCAGCCATCTGCAGGATGGCAAAGATCTTGCCGGTGTCTTGCTTGATTTCGATGACTTGAAAGCGATCAATGACAGTTTTGGCCATCCTGCAGGCGACAGCATGCTCCTGGCTTTGGCTTCGTCAGTTCGTACCTGCATCCGCGGCAAGGATATTGTCTGCAGATTGAATAGCGATGAGTTTGTTATACTGCTTCCCGAAACTGCAAAGGAAAACGCTTTCCGTGTAGCGGAACGTATCCGGATTCGATTTGAAACCGACAGCCTCAATGTTGTCAACGACAAAGCAATTCATTGTACGGTCAGCCTCGGCGTGATTCAGTTTCAAGGCGGTGAGGATATGGCTTCCTTCCTTGCCCGGGCGGACAAAGCCATGTATGAAGCAAAGCATCGTGGCAAGAATTGCGCGGTCATGATGTAGAGCATTCTTAAAGGCCTTTGCAGCTTTCTTTGCTCGTTTTACTCTGACAATCTTTTGTATTTTGTCTCAAATAAGTGTATAATTTATGAAGAATGCTTCGCGCGCTTTACGGCAATTCTATCGCGAAGAAAAAGGAGTTGTCATGCAAAGTGCCTTGCTTGGGGTTCCCTTTAAAACAGCCCAGCTGTTCCCCGACCGAGTTGCCTATAAATGGCGTATCAGAAGCGGCGAAGAGACGAGAACATACGCTCAGCTGGCGCATTCGATTCGGCTTTTCTCCGCAGGATTCAAAGCATATGGCATTCAGCGCGGCGATCATGTCGGCTTTTTTCTCAACAACCGCTTTGAATGGATTGTCACAGATTTTGCGCTGATGGCGCTTGGAGCAGTCAGCATTCCGCGCGGCTCGGATACAACTGCGAAGGAAGTTGCCTTTATCTTCCACCATTCCGACTCCCGCCATTTGATTGTAGAGACCGCGCATCAGCTCGCTCAGCTCGTTGAAACCTTTGAACCAGCTGACTGGGAGCGCTGTGCAACAATATTTATTGTAGAAAAAGGCGATGAAACCCAGATCCCGGATTTTCTTTCCGCAAAAACACACTTTTATTCCGAGCTTCTGCAAAAAGGGGAGGAAGAATACGCCAAAGACCCTGGATTGCTTGAAAGGCTGGACCGGGAAATCAAGGATTCGGATCTATTGACAATCGTCTATACTTCCGGCACGACTGGCAATCCCAAAGGCGTCATGCTTTCCCATGCCAATTTTGTGCAGAATCTTGTCGCCAATACACCGCGCCTCCAGATTGACATAAACCGGGCAGAAACCACCGTCGTCATGCTGCCTTCCTGGCATGTCTATGAGCGGGCCTTTGAATACTGCGGACTCGCCTCCGGGCTGACCTTTGTCTACTCCAATGCCGGCAGATTCGCTTCCGACCTGCTGACCGAAAAGCCGCATCTTTTAATTTCGGTCCCGCGCGTCTGGGAGTCCGTCTATCAGAAAATCATCAAAGCAATCGCTGAAATGCCGGGTGCGAAACGCCGCCTGGTTCTTGGACTGATCAAGAACAATCAGGCGTGGATGACTTCGAACCACTATCTCAAAGGCAGCTATATTACTCTGCACAAGCGGAAACTGCCCGAAAAAGCGATCGCGGCGGTCTGGCATGTTCTTCGTTGGATTGCACTCTTCCCCGGACACCTGCTTGCCGGCGTTCTTTTCAAACCTTTCAAGGAAAAAGTAGGCGGAAGGCTTCGCCTCGCCACCTGCGGCGCCGGTTCGCTTCCCAAATATCTGGACGAATTTTTCAATGCCATCGGCATAACGCTTGTCAATGCCTACGGCATGACTGAATGCGCTCCCGGCATCCTGTCGAGAAGAGTCGGTTACAACACCTTCGGTTCCACCGGCATCCCCTTTGACAATACGGAGGTTGAAATCAGAAAAGAGGACGGCACCAGGGCGGCAGTCGGAGAAAAAGGCGTGCTTTTT